>JAFNQK010000116.1 GCA_017386165.1 Treponema sp. | reverse complement strand
GATTATCGTTGACCAGGGAAAGGTCGTGGAGCTTTGTGCCGAGCCGGGTGAGTTTACGTGGGATGCATCTAGCGAGCCTTCAATTTTCTCTGGAAAACTTGGAAAAGGAATTATCGAGACGTTCAAGAGCATTGGTCGGCGCATCACTTTTGGTGGAGAGCCTGGAAAAGATCAAAGAATCTACTATATTAATACAAAGGAAATCATGGGCAACAAGTATGGTACTGCCGCTCCTGTTCCGTTCCGTGTGGTTGACCAGCGTGCAAGACTGGACATGGATATTGGAATCAAGTGCTTCGGTGAATACAGCTACCATATTTCCGACCCGATTCTTTTCTACACAAATGTCTGTGCAAATGTTCCGGGCGAATACACAAGGGACAGAATCGACAGCCAGTTGAAGACGGAGCTTTTGACAGCACTCCAGCCGGCGTTCGCTGTGCTTTCAGAAAAGGGCATCCGTTATTCCGCACTTCCTGGACACACCATGGAGCTTGCGGATTCTCTGAACAAAGTTCTTTCCGAAAAATGGAAGAACCTTCGTGGAATTGAGATTGTTTCGTTCGGTGTCTCATCTGTTACGGCAAATGAAGAGGACGAAAAGAAAATCAAGCAGATGCAGGAACAGGCTGCATACATGGACCCGGCTATGCTTGCTGCCCGCATTGGAAGCGCACAGGCAAATGCAATGGAAGCTGCCGCGAGCAATACAAATGGAGCGATGAATGCTTTCATGGGCATGGGAATGGCTGGAATGGCAGGCGGAATGAACGCACAGGGACTTTTCGGCATGGCACAACAGCAGCAGGCACAGCAACAGGCGGCACCTCAGCAGTCGGCACCACAGGGAGGAGCGGATTCTTGGAAGTGTTCATGCGGTGCAAATGCAAGTGGAAAATTCTGCCCCGAATGTGGAAAACCAAAGCCAGCAGCCGGTGGATTCTGGACCTGCTCATGCGGAACACAGAACAAGGGAAAATTCTGCTCCAACTGCGGAAGCAAAAAACCAGCGGGCGCACCACAGTACAAGTGCGACAAATGTGGATGGGAACCAGCGGACCCAACCAAGCCACCAAAGTTCTGCCCTGAATGTGGAGACCCCTTCGGTGACGAGGACATCGTAAACTGATTCTATAAATTATTTTTGCAAACGAAAGACTGGTCGGTAAAAAAATTGCCGGCCAGTTTTTTTCTGGAAAAATGTGATTTTTCATCCAAATTTATATGGAAAAATGTGATTTTCACCCTAAAAAACAATGGAATTTTGTGATAATCCGTGGTAATATAAGCTCATGGAATATAAGCTGCGGAGAAAAATCGATGACTTTCTCATCAAATGGAAGCAGAATCCTGACAGGCTGCCTCTTATTATAAAGGGGGCGCGCCAGATTGGGAAAACTTCTTCCATTGAGCATTTTGCGGAAAACTATAAAAACTTTGTGGAAATCAATTTCATTGCCGAGCCTCAATATACCAAGATTTTTTCTTCTGGATATTCACCGGAAAATGTCATCAAGGAAATTTCTTTCATCAATCCTTCCATTAAATTTATTCCGAACGAGACACTGATTCTTTTTGATGAAATGCAAGTCTGCCCGGATTGCGCAACCTGCCTTAAGTTTTTCAAAATCGATGGCCGCTATGATGTCATCTGTTCCGGTTCCCTCCTTGGCGTAAATTACCAGGAAATTACATCTGTAAGCGTGGGTTACAAGGAAGATTATGAAATGCACTCTATGGATTTTGAAGAATTCCTTTGGGCAAAGGGATATTCCCAGAATCAGATAGAAAGCATTTTTTCCCGCATGAAAAATCTTGAGCCGTTTTCTGAAAATGAGTTTAACGTCTGGATGAATTGTTTTAGGGACTACATGATTACAGGCGGAATGCCTCGTGTCGTAAACAGATTTATAGAACAAAACAATTTCTCAGGCATCCTTCAGGAACAGACTCAAATCCTGAATGCTTATGAAGAAGATATTTTAAAATATGTCGGAGGATTGGACAAATCAAAAATTAAAAACGTGTACGCCCATATTCCGGTTTTCCTCGCAAAAGAAAACAAACGCTACCAGATTACAAAAGTTTCAGCGGGGGCGCGAAATCGAGAATACATTGGAACTGTTGAATGGCTTAAAGATGCGGGTATTGTAAATGTGTGCTACAATCTTGAAGTACCGGAGCTTCCGCTTAAAGGTAACTACAATCCCACTGAATATAAAATCTACTATAGGGATACAGGCCTGTTGATTGCGTCGCTTGATGAAGAAGCTCAGATTGATTTACGGCAGAACAAAAACTTCAATACTTACAAGGGTGCAATCTATGAAAACATCGTTGGGGATATGCTGGTAAAACAGGGGTATGAACTCTTCTACTATAAAAATGAGAAATCAACCGTCGAAATGGATTTCTTCATCCGTGATGCAGATTCGCTTGTTCCTGTTGAGGTCAAATCAAAAAACAGTGCGACCGCTTCCTTGAAAAATCTTATTGAAAAAGACAAGTATTCAGACATTCGCTACGGTATAAAACTTTGTGCATGCAACATCGGGTTTAACGGAGAATTTTATACTTTTCCATATTTCTGCACGTTCTTATTGAGGCGATATATGCTGGAGAAAATTGCTTATAACGGACAATAGCGAACTTTTCGGGTATTTTTTTTCTCTAACCCTGCGCATAATCAAAGATTTTGCATGTTCTAACCTTGCGCATAATCAAAAATCGGGGTAATTTGTTGAAATCTTGTTTTAATTAAATTATTTTGTCAAAACTTGACAAATATAGCGACTTAGATTACTCTTGTCAAAGAGGTTGATATGCTTTTGGGCTTTGGTGGAAAAAACTGCTGGTGTTTTAAGGATTGGATGCAAATAGACTTGTCTCTTAGTGATGGAGTTCCTGCGGATGTTTCGATGGGACTTCCGGCCTGTACAGCAATGTGTTTTAAAGGTGCAAACGCATCTGGTAAAACAAATGCACTAAAAGTTTATTCATTTATCTATGATTTTGTGAGTTTTAGTTTTACAGATCGAGCAGATAAACCTATCATGTTTGCATCTTTTTTCCATAATAATGAGCCTGCCGAGTTTTATGCAGAATTCCTTGCAAATGAAATTTATTACCGCTATGAATTAATCACAACTCGAAAAGCGGTAATTGCAGAACGTCTTTTTAGAAAGAAGAATGAAGAAGGTTCCCGCGAAACAGAAATATTTGTTCGCGAAGGAAATGAAGTTACAAAAAATACTTTGTACAAAGGCCATAAGGATATTCTTTTTAGAGACAACGCTTCTTTCATCAGTACATTAAAGCAATACAATCTTCCTGAAATTTCAGATATTTATGATTTCTTTTTTAGGACTGCCGCAAATGTAGGTTTCTACGGACTTAATGACCGTGGAGAAAATGATCCGGAAGGACTGACTCAATATTATTATAATCATCCAGAAAATTTGAATTTCACGATTCAGAAAATAAAACATTTTGATACAGGGATAGATAATATTGAGATAAAAACTCGAATAGATGAAAAAGGCATGGCTTTTGCATATCCTGTTTTTCTTCATTCAGTTTCAGATAAAAAAACAATGCCAATGTCCTATGGAGAAGAGTCTCGCGGAACTCAAGCCTTGTATTGCAAATTGGTAAATTATTATGAAGTCCTTAGCAAAGGAGGAGTGCTTGTTCTTGATGAGTTTGATGTCAATCTTCATCCAGATATTCTTCCTCATCTTTTGGACTGGTTCATCAAGGCGAAAAACAATCCGAAACATGCCCAGATTCTTTTTACGACACACAATGTTGACATTATGGATATTCTTGGACGTTATCGCACATATCTTTTTGAAAAGGAGGATGGAGAAAGTTTCTGCTATCGTCTTGATGAACCTAAATCGCCTAGCTTGCGCAATGACCGTCCGCTTTCAGTTCCTTACAGAAAACACTTGATTGGAGGCTTTCCAAAAATTGGCACCAAAGAAGACTAATCCAAGAAAAGAGCGTTTTCTCTCTAATCTTCCTTCACAGGATTTTGTTTCAGAAATTTCTGATGTAAAAGGGAAGCTGTCTTTTAGTTTTAAATACTTTGATGCTAGCCAGAAAGCAGGCCAGGATTTTAAGGACTGGAACGATAAACAAAAGCAGGAATTGCTGGAAAAGCTC
>JAFNQK010000115.1 GCA_017386165.1 Treponema sp. | reverse complement strand
ATAAGGGATTTATTGTAACAGACCGGACATTATTCTGGAATTTTGATCAGACAGAATCCATTCCCTCTCATTCAGCAGTTTTTAAAATTGAAACAGATGAAACACAACCAAAACTAAACATTAATGACTCCACCTTCTTTTTGCAAAAACTTACAGCAACGCAGGCTCAGGAACTGTGCTCATTTCTTTCGCTTACTGTAGAACAAGACAAAGCACCAGAAGAACTTCCTTCCGTAATAAAGCAACTCCCGCTTGTAACAGAACGTGATATTCTTGACCGCGCAGGACTTTTCTTCGACTCTGCATTTAATCTGTTAGATGACTTACGCACGTCGTACCATACTTGGATTTTTAGATTTTGTTGCCTCTATTGCTTTCATTGCAGCCCTCATCGTTGCGCTTAAACCCTGGTTATTACAGGACAATCCGAGCGTCATTTCATCCCGTTCACTTTCCAGTTTTTTGGAAGCCTTAGAAAATATTTTCCTGCGAAGAGGATTTTCTTCTGATTATTCCGATGCCTTACAACAACTGAGAAATATCGTTGTGTTCAGCTTGATGGGGGGATATATTATCCTTAAAGCACTTGTTATTGGATTCTCTAAAAACGGAAGACTAAAAATCATCAGTGCATTACTTGTACTGCTTACTTTACTCAGTGTTGTTCTAGTCAGCGACAAATTTCTTTTATTTGTTCTGTTTCTACTGCTTTTATATATCTGCTTTGAATTCTCCTGTGGTTTTCCGTGGAAAGACATTTCTACCAGAATACGTGATATTTTCATTATTACGATTATAGCTTACTTGGTTGTTCACATTGTGCGTATCGGAGACATAAGAGCTAGCATTATGTTCATTCTGACAGAACTTTCGCTACCAATAAAAAGCTGGCTATAATAACGAGAATAAAAAAAAGCAGCCTCTGAAAGCGATACCTCTACAGTTGCTTTTACTTTCCAACTTCCTCCGTTAAAAAGAATATATGTAACCATTATTCTTCCTGATACACGATAACGTAGTCAACGAGCATACGGGAAGGAAGATTTTCGTGTGCTTTTGAAACATCTCCACCCCAGCTTCCGAATTCCGCGGTCAGCTTAATGTAATTTTCTGCATCAACAATTCCGCCGTAGCTGGAAGCCTGACCTTCCGTAGTCCAGTACGGTTCAGTTTCATCATCAAGATATGCCTTATAATATTCGCTCGTCCAGACAAATGTTATTTCGTGCCATGTATTGTAAAAGCTGTCATTGATTAGTTTCTGAGAAGCAAACGCTCTGTGACTGTCACCATAGCCGTCCCAATGAACAGCAGAGTTTATATAATTCCGTCTTCCTTCAGGCTTTCCTGTATCATTCGGAACAAGTTCAAAAATATCAATCTCTCCGCCGTCAACTGCACCGTTTCCGACATTAGCCTGACCAGGTCCCATGAGCCAGAACGCATACCACAGACCTTCAGTTTTACGGGTTACTTTAAATCGTATTTTATACAATCCCCTTTTTTGGCTGAACTTTCCGCGGGTACGGACTGCACCACTCATAAGCGAAGAACCAAACTGTCTTGCTTCTATTACAAGATTTCCATCTTCAACATACGAACACTGATTAGACCACTGCCCTTCCTGCCTTCTCCATTCAGGACAGCGTTCCCATCTCTTAGAGTCAATCGTCTGGCCGTTAAAATCATCATAAAATGTGCAGACATAATTTCTTCCTTCAAAAGAAATCCGTTCTCCCGTACCAAGAAAAACAGGAGAACAGCCGGTAAGACAAAAGAAAAATAAAACTAGTAATGAAGAAAGCAAAAAACGTTTCATATTCTATTTCCTCTCAGCACCATTATACTTACAAAATCGAATTGCTGAAACCCTCAATTATTTTATCAATTAGTTCCTTGTTGCGTACCGTCTTTATCCATTCTTCAGGTATGTCGTTGTAATAAAGTCCTGCTATACTTCCGGCAACACAGGCAACCGTGTCTGTATCACTTCCAAGGTTTACTGCTTTCAAAACACAATCACGATAGTTTTCTGTGTTAAGGAAGCACCACAACGCAGCTTCAAGCGTATCTACAACATAACCGGAACTTTTAATCTGTTCCTCAGGGATATCCTTAAAATCATTCTGTTGCAAACGCTCATACTTTTTTAATGCCGGTTTATATTCAGGATGATTTTCTACATAGGAATCAATTTTTAAGAGTGCATTCTTAAGCAAAACTTCCTTTGAGCATCCTTTCATTATTTCTATCATCAGAGAACAGTAAATGTCGCAGGCTAACAATGAGACAGCATGACCGTGCGTAAGACGCGAAACATTATGAATCACCTTCAACGCTTCTTCTTTATCCATAGCATCTGCTCCATATTTCTGAACCAGATATAACGGAAGAGGAGCAATCCTCATAAGCGAACCGTTTCCATTGTCTCGTTCTCCTTTACCGCCACATTCAGTTGGAGCAATACCCTTTGACCTATAATTATAAATTGCATTCGAACAGGTACAGCCACAGTCAAACGTTTTTCCATCTGCTGTGTAGTGATGCGCATAAAGCCATTCAGAAAATCTTTTCATAATGTCTTCATAATCAACCGTTTTCAGTTTTCCAATACTGTCTGCAAGACATAACATCATGCTTGAATCATCAGACCAGGTTCCTTTAGGAAGATTGTAAGTACCATAACCAGTCATATCGGTTACAGGATTTTTTTCAAGATACGGCCTGTCTTTAAACTCAACAGGAACTCCAAGCGCATCTGCAACGATTGCCCCGTAAAGTGTGGAATTAATTTTTTCTTTCATAATAAGACCTCTCGCTTCTGTAATTGTATACAACACAAAGGTGTCAATTTACGTCACTATGAAATTATTTTTTGTATTCGGTTTATCATGTATGGAAGATAAAGCCGAAGATGAAAAACCGCACTACCCTCTCTGTGAGATTATATCCTTTGCCCTGCACCACTGCTTAAAGGCGGTCAGGTTTGCACCTTTGGGATTAGCGTTATTAAAGGCGCTGCGCTGAATAAGCTGGAAGCGATTGTCTTTGTGCTTTAAAACTTCTATACACAGCTCGTATTGATTGTTTTTGGTTGCATAGACAATCGTGCATTTTTTATCCACGGCCTTATCGCGGTACAGGTGTCCGACACAGATATTCATTTTAGAGCCAATTTCCACAAGCCGGTTTGTGTTTTCAGGAAGACAGAATTTATAATCACCGGTTTCCCATTCAAGTGTTTTTTCTTCTTCAGAGTAGCTGATTTCTTTATTTTCAAAATGTTCTTCCGGTTCAGGATGAGCGTCGTGATATAAACGCATTAACAGATCGTGGTTGTATTCAGTAAAACCTTCTCTTCCAACTTTTATGGCAATGTCTTCGGGTAAGAGATTTTCAGTATACAGCCTGTGCAGATAGTCCAAAGCATCCGGAGTTCTATATACTGAAGTATCGCAAAGAAGAGGCTTTATTAATCGCACGACTATCTTTTCATCATAAAGAAGAACCAGAAAACGGATATCATAAGAAAGTGCATTTCGGTTTATAGTCCTTAACCAAACATTAACATTTTCGTCGCAGCAATAATACTGTTCAAAAATTACATCATTAAAAATATACGTTGAGAAAAAGAATTCGCTGTCTGTTTCCATAAGTTTTTCTATGCAATCCTCATCGTGAATTCCTGCATACCAGATTCCCAAATACTGTGCAAACTTTCTGTGGCCCTGCAAGAAAATTTTATTAAGCTTAGAAGAATACGTCAGCCCGAATAATTCAATAAACTTCTTAACACAATCAGGACTGTGCTTCAGATCATCCGCCATGTCGTCAGTAAGAATTTTTGAAAATTCATTTATTTCTGGAGAAAAGGGATAGTTTGCAAAGTTTACCAGCCGGTCAAAATTAGTCTGCCCGTACGCAAGGTCTGGAACAAAGCCGCACTCTTCCTTCATCTGCCGGTTCATTACATCCTGTATCTGCTGATATTCTTCATCTGTAATTCTGAACCATTCGTTTCCTTTTTCGGATAGTATTTTTGTCTGTCTGTTTTTAACATTCAGTATCAGATACCGGTTTTGAGGAATTATTTCTCCATCCCCGCAGTCAAAAGAATAATAGGAGTTCTTAATCTCAATATCTCCGTTTCGTTTGTATGAAATTGTGTTAGAACTGCTACTTTGAATAACGGCTTCAAGGTTTTCCATAATGCGGGAACTTTCTTCTCCGTCAGTAAACCCGGCATATTCTCTGATACAATCAAGAGGAACAATTCTCTTGCCGCCATTTCTGAAGAAAACAGTTGCAGCAGTAATTGTGTAACCATTGTTTTTTGTTGGCGCATAATTGCAGGCATAAACAGTTGCCGGTTCAAAAATATCAGACTGATTGTAAACACCTAAGAAAGTGAAAAGAACCACAGTGCTGATTTTGGTTACGACACCTTCAAATTCCTTGTACTTCAGTTCAAACTTTCTGGTGTACACAAAGGAACTCTTCTTATCACTTGCTCTTCCGACATAATCATCGCGTTTCCCATCCTGTATAAAATACCAGTTATTGTCTTCTTCGTTATGCGACAAATAATAATTGCCGCTGCAAGGAGTCAGATATTTTGTACAGTGAACGGGTTTTAATAAAATTGACTTTTCTTCCGGAGTTAATGCCATATATCCACCTTCGTATATTTCGTTGTTTTAAATCCAAGAGATGCCAGGAACAGCGGAACTACAAACAGAACCAGATATCCGCTTGAAAGCATTACATATTGATTCAGTGCATCTTTCCAGTACATGTTTCTGTCCAGAATTCCTACAGCAACACCTCCGCCAACTGCAACAAGATACAACACTGTAAATGCTCCCATCGTTCCCAACAGAAATTTAGCCGTTCCATCCATAGAACTTAAATGAGAAGCTTTTCTCTGAACTTTTTCTTTTAAAAGTTCACCCTCTTTTTCAGTTATTTCCTTTCTTGCAATCTGGTTGTCTATGTCAAACAATTCCTGATCCATTCTATCAAGACAGAATCTTGCAGCGCTTTCCTGCGTACGAGTTATATGGATTTTGCAGAACAGCAGAAGAGCCACACAGAGCATGAATGTGGTGAGGAATCCACAGACAAAATTTTCGCGGCAAATCCACTGACCAATGAGCAGTATAAACGGAATCTGATCTTCAAGTGATGAAGTTGCCAGGAATGTTCGTGTAGTTGCAATAATAAGTCCGCCGGTAAACAGACAGAAATAAAACATCAGTTTTGGAAAGTAGAAAGACAGCATTGTTTTACTGAAAAACTTTGACAGGAATAAAAAAAGAGAAAATCCGAAATTCAGTACCATGAGAACCTGGATTAATCTGACTGGAAGCGGTACAAAAATCAGAATAACGACCAGCGCCAGCATAAAAAGCGGAAACAAATCCTTTATCGTCGAAAACACCTTATTCATTTTATCACCTCACAGTATTAATGATACACAGAACGACTATCAAATGATGATATAGGTCTAAAAATATTCAAATAAAAATTTATGAAAAAAGACATCATTATCATCAAATGATAGTCTTGCCATGCTTAAATATGGGTGTAATGGATGACTGGAGGTGCTTATGAAAGAAGAAAAGAACGAAAAGAAGATCAGATGGAACATTTCTAAGGCTATGGCCTGTGTATATCAGGCATTGGACGAATCAAAGCTTAGAATAAACAAGACAAAAAGCTACACCACCGCTATGGAAAATCTGATGGTACAAGACGAATGGGATTTTGTTTGTAGGAGGATTTTAAAATGACAGATATATTGCAATTCCCTTTTATAAAAACAATAAGTACGGTTGTTTATGATAAAGCTTTTGGTTTACCAGGAACCCCTCAGCCGACTCCTATCGATCAGAGTTTTATCTATAAGATTCGTTATGGCAATCTACTGAAAGATTCTGGCGACATATTATTATGTCCGCTATCTGAAGATTTTAAGCCAAGCAACCCGCTTTCGAGAAGTATTATAAAAAAGGAAGGAAAATTGCTGGATAAAGAAATCAAGAACCTCTGTTCCTCAGATAATGCAAAATGGATTGGTTCAGAACATGTCGCTTTTCTTCCGTGCAGAAAATTGAAATACCGGGGAATTCTTTTTGTATGTGTTGATTTTTACTCTAAAAACAGGACAGAAATAAATGCTGCCCGTATTGCAGAAGCCCTGGAAATT
>JAFNQK010000114.1 GCA_017386165.1 Treponema sp. | reverse complement strand
AGAAAATATCTTTACAAAAGCTATCAAAAATATGCGGATAAAGTCATTCAGAAAAAGGCCGAGGGAAAATGGCTTGAAACCTGGGACATGATTGTGAACCCGAACCAAACGGAAGAAGGAATTGCCTTTACGCTTGTCGGATGTCCGCTTGTTCAGTACGCAAAAAAATACGGCTATATGGAAATTATGCCGCACATGTGCAATCTTGACCACAAGTATGCAAAGCTCATGCACTCAAAATTAATCCGGACGCACACTGTAGCAGCGGGCAGCGATTCCTGCGATTACTGGTATGTGCCGGACAAGAGTAAAACTGCCATGGATTATAACGGCATAATAATTTGATACAGGAGAAGCGACCTTAAATACAATTTACAAAAAGCTCAATAAGTTATATTATGTTAGCAATAGCTAATTTTTATGTGATTTTATAGGAGCTGCCATTTTTATGAACTACAACCTTATGGCAAAGCTTATGCCGCTTATGATGAATAAAATCATTTTTGATTATCTGAAATCAGACGGCATAAAAGTAGATTTTGCATTTAAGAAAAACTGCAAGTCAGAATACAAAAAAATCGTGGCTCGCACACCGGAACTCGCAAAAGACAACAGCCTGCTTCCTACGCTTTACATTGGTTGCTATCTAATTTCTTTTTACAAGGCTTTCCCAGATACAATTACCGAACGCCGCTTTGAAGGAATGATAAACGCTTTGTGCAATTCAAAACTGCTTCGCAACGGACATAAAAATCAAAATGCTTTTGATGAGAAAAATCTGAAAATACGCATGGTTACAGCCGAACAGTCTCAAAAATCAAATTACGAAATGGACTGGAAATCAAATTTTGTACTTTCGCCGGATAAAAAAACTTTTGACCTTACTTATACAAAATGCGGATTATGCGAGCTTGGAAAAAAAGAGGGATGCTTTCATCTTATAAAATATATGTGCAAGACTGACTTTGTTACCTTTGAATATATGGGCGCAAATCTTGAACGGCATCACACTCTTGCAAACGGTGACAGCCTGTGCGATTTTCATGTTACAAAAAAGGAGGAATCAAAATGATACTTGCAGCTTTAATCGAAGGACTTGTCTGGTCTCTGCTTTGGATAATTTATGTTTATATAATTGTAAAACACTTTCCATGGCAAATGCTCCACGACTACCCAAAGGACATACAGCAGGCGTCAAATCTACCGGAGCCAAATGCTTCTCAAAAACGTAATGCAAAAATTTTCGGCACGCTCGGCGCACTTGTAATTTTTGGTACGGTCATTGCATTCGGGCTTTTTCAGTTTAGGTCCGGGCAGGTTCCTTTCTGGTCAGTCTTTGTTTTCATTTTCATAATTGCAATGAGCTGGAACGTGATTGACCTGCTTGTTATGGACTGGCTGATTATCTGCACTCTTACCTTTAAATGGGTCGTGATTCCCGGAACGGAAGGATGCAAAGGTTACAAAGATTATTTTTTCCATTTCAAGGCATTTTTAATCGGCTGTGTTTACAGTACTCTGATGGCACTTGTTGTTTCGGGAGTTGATTACGCGGTTTTGAGATTTTTAATCTGGAAATAAAATGATTTTGAAAGAGGTTTCAAGAAAGGGGGACTAATATGCTTTTAACGATTTTTCTCGCAATTGTATTTTGCGTGGCGATTACATTGATGATGTTTGCTGCCGTTGCTTTTATACAGGACAAAAAATTTTTCTCATCAGCACCAAAGGAGGCTCAGGAGGCATTACTTCCCAGAGAAAAGGAACTTTTTTACGGAGCAAGAATCATCGGTTGGACTCTCATGGTTTTCAGTTTTCTCATGATTATTGGCGTTGGAGTCATTTCCATCTGGGACGGTTTCAGAAGTAAGTTTACTTTCTGGCAGTTCTTTTTAAGGTTTGTGCTGATTTTTACCATATATAAAATCTACGACATGATTTGCTTTGATTATTTCCTGCTTATGAAATTTCATTTTTTTCAATTCTATTTTCCAGAAGTGAAGAGCGTTTATTCAAACAGAAAGTACGGCTATAATATTAAAAGTCAGCTTTTGAAGCTGCTGGTAATCTTCCCGGCTGCATCAGCACTTGCGGCTTGGATTTGCACTTTGTTTTATAAGATTCCATGACGGGGTACGTAAACTGGGCGTAAAAGACGCATATCGTAAATATCATAGATGATAAATGGACAACAAAGGAGTGGAAATTGGATATTTTAAAACCGGTTGCCGTTATTGGTACAAAGTATACGCCCTTTACCCATTACAAAAAAGGCCGCGTAAGAAAATCTCTTGTAAAAGATTTGGACGATTTTAAAAGAGATTACGTGGATAATCAAACTTAATCCTGAAGAAATAAAGCAACTTGAAGAAATGGCAGACTGTGCGAACGTAAAAATAATGGGAGCTGATATTTTCAGACCTTTTGTTTTGAAGGAAAAAAAGAAAACGAAATGAAACTGCAATAGATTTTAAGGAAGGAACGATTTAATGAAAAACTCTAATTCGAAAAACAAACTTGCCTTGCTTTGTGGCATTTTGGGATGTCTGTGCTACGGTTCCGGCGACTATCTTATGAGCTTACGAATGCGCTCATGAGTGAGAGTATGATTGTCTGGTTTGTGATTGTATTTTTGTGCGGAAACAAAAGAAGTCAAATATGATAAAATTATGGCTCATTATAATTCAACTGGTTTTATATTGCGTTTTGTTTACTTTGATGGTGAAGTTTGCCGTTCGTCACGGTGCTGTTGACGGATTGTTTTTTTATCCCAAGTCCGTGCAGGAAAAAGCATTTGAGCTGGGACTTTCAACCCGCGAAAAAATGAACCGCAAGCGAAAAATTTTTATGACGGAATTTTATGTCGTCATGCTTGTCGCCCTCGTTCTGATTGTCGGCTTGTGGAATAAGCTTTCTGATTTTTGGCCGGCATATTTTCAGGCACTGCTTTTTCTGGAAGTAATGAACTGGTACGACGGCATTGTGATAGATAAGCTTTGGGTAGGACACAGCAAATTCTGGATTCTTCCCGGCTGCGAGGGAATCCCTTACATTCAGACCTGGAAGCAGATGTTAAAAAAACGCTTGATTCTGACCGCAATATGGATTATCGGGGCATTTATTGTTGCGGGAATTGTTGTTTTGATTTTTAAGAATAATTGATAAACAATAAATATGGATCCGCCGTTGGCTACGAGTCTCGCACCGATTCCGAAAGCATGGACGGCAAAAAGAATTTCTTGTATTCTGTGAAGCAGTTAAGACAGCTTGGAAAAAACGGCAATAAAAAAGCTTATGGATATTGGAATCTGCTGGATCTTTATGATTAATGTCGGTTTATATACATGGAGTAATAATTTATGAGCATAATAAATCAAGAATTGAAACCTCTGCTGAAAAAATCAAGAGGTTTTATTTTTAAATGCATAAAAGAAACTCCGAATGATTTTTTCATTTTGATAAATGATAATCGATTAGAATTGAAAATTGATTTGATGGAAAGTGGCGTGGTATATTACAGGGGAACGCCGAAAAAATATTTCAGGGACAAATATAATTGCGAAAATGGATTTTATGAAGTTTTGAATTCATCGCTTTTGCTTTTAATCGGTGAAGGTTCTTTTGGAATGATTCAAAGCAATGAATTAAAGCATATTATGATTATGACTGATAATTATCAGATTGAACTTGTTGTATACGAAATCGAAGATATCATGGAGCAGCTATGAGCATCGGGGCTGGGGTTCTCATAAGGTATTGCAGTCGGATTACATACCCCTTGTTTCGCCCCTGAGGGGCGGGGTATGTAACCCTCCGCTCGAATCAATTTTCTATGCTGAAAACTAAAGGCATGTCCGAAAAAACGGTTGATTTTACTTGACGTTCAGAAAAATCGCACTATGTTTATAATGTCATACAAATAATTTTTACAGGGCAAAAGGCGTATAAATCAGAATACTTAAAATGAATACTTAAGATAAGAGTGTGAACATGAATTACATAGATGGTCGGAAATGTTTGGATGAAATTTTGGCGGCAGTAACGCCAGAGGATGAAGAGCGATTTCTACTTAGTGTAGAATACTTGAAAAATTACAAAGGTGTAGTTATCGGGCCAATTCATGAAGATTGGTATGGAAACTGTGTCGATGTTTTTTTGACAAAAAATAAGTTTCCTGGTAAAGATGAAAATTACATTTATACTTGGAACTCTTTTGATGAAGCCAAAAGAAAAATAGAAGGCAAGGAAAATACTTCCCAGAGAGTTTTTCATGTAAAAGAAGGTCTTAAGATTGCCTTTGAGCATGGAATGCTGGTTGATGAGTGTTTTAGTAGCCAATGCAAAGAATTTCCTAAATGGTATGTTCTATACAATGAGTGGTTCGATTCCAGGGGAGACTATTTAGAAATGTTTATAACAGATGAAGATAAAGAAAAAAGATCACGAGAAATATTGGCTGTCGCAGATGCATTTGAAAAAGCGCTATCAACCTTTATGAATAAAGAGCATTAAAATTTATGCTGCAATTACATTAAATAGCCCAGGTTCAGAATTTTTTAACTATAGCGACACTATTTACGAACGTAGTCAAAAATAATCAGAATATGGTCGTACTCAAAAAGAATGTCCGTTGATCAGCCATATTGTCAAAGCTCTTGCTTCTGCCTGTCTCATCCAATATTATCCACGCACAAAATTACAGACTATCTGCGGACACAATTACGGTCGGTATCGGGGGTAGAGAATGGACTGGAATGGGTGTGTAGAAATGTGCTATATAAATTTGTGGATGTGTGATATAATAAATGCCGCAAACGAAGAAGATACTAACAGAAAATGGATGGGAAGATTAAATGAATGAAAGCCAGCAGATTTTGTTTATGCAGATACGGATATTACGCATGATGGCAGAAAAATATTCTCTTTCGTTGAAACAGGTTGCAGAGATTTTTGGACAATATGATGTACTTGCTTTTATCCGTGAAGGATTTGGGATTTTTCATGTTGAAGGCGATGAGGCAGTTTTTGAAGAAGTAAAGTCTTATCTGCAGGCAAAAGGAGCGAGTGTATGAAAAAACTGGAAGATGGAATTGTCCTTTATCACGGAAGTTACTGCATTGTCGAAAATCCTGATTTATCAAAATGCGCAATGTATAAAGATTTTGGCAGGGGATTTTATCTTACAACATCAAAAGAACAGGCACGGTCATTTGCAAAAATTTCTGCAAAAAAAGCCAAGGCTAAAGGCTTGATTTCTAATTCTGAAAAATTTGCTTTTATCTCATTTTTCAAAATTAATTTAGATGCTTCCTTAAAGTCTTTTGCTTTTGAAACGGCCGATGTTGACTGGCTTCATTGTGTTGTAGCCCATCGCAGAAATGGTGCTTTTAATGACGTTAAGGCTTTGATGCAAGATTACGACGTAATTTCTGGAAAGATTGCCAACGATGATACGAACGCAACAATAATTGCCTATATGGATAATGTTTTTGGTGCAATGGGAAGCGAACAGGCAGACAGAATGTGCATAAGTTTGTTAATGCCGGAGCGGCTGCAGGATCAGTTTTGTTTTAGAAGTGACAAAGCAATCGCTATGCTGGAATTTTTAAAAAACGAAAAAGTTTCTTTGGAGTAGTGTATGGAAAACAAGCCAAGCGATAAAACTCTATTTGCAATGGATCTGACGGCTCGGATGGCTGTTGAAGAACTTGCTCAGGAAACAAAGCTGCCGCAGGAAGAACTTTTGCTTGAGTTTATGAAATCTAATGTTGCAAAAATGCTTTATGATGATTCAACAAAACTGTGGTGGGACGGACCTTCCGCAGTTGCTGAAGAATTTAAAAGCCAGAAAGAATGGAAATAAAATTTCTCCTGATTTTAAAACGGTTGATATATTATGAAAATCGAATATAGACAAGCGAATATAGAAGACGCGGAGCTATTGGTAAATATTTATAACGCTTCATTTTATGGCGATTATGTGCGATATGGTTCGTGTCCTGGATATGGGCAAACAAAAGAAATGATGGAAGAGTCAATCAGCAAATATCGGAAGCATATCATTCTATGCGATAATGAACCTGTCGGCTGTGTGTCGTGTGTAAACTTGGAAAATGGTGTGTATGAAATTAGTTGTCTGTGCGTTATTCCTGAGTATCAGGGCAAAGGGATTGGAACCCAGGCAATGCAATTTGTAAAGACGATTCTTGATGATTGGAAGAAACTAACTTTAGTAACGCCAATTGACAAGAAAGAAAACGTGAAGTTTTACACTGAAAAATGCGGGTTTCATATTGAATCAACTGAAAGAAACGGCAACGTTGAACTTGCCCGGTTTGTTGCTGAAAGATAAAAAAAAGAAGAAAAATGGAGAACATAAGTGGGTAACATAAGAAAGGCAGAAGCAAAAGACTTGTCAAGAATCGCTGAAATTCTGGTGTTTGCGAAGAGAATT
>JAFNQK010000113.1 GCA_017386165.1 Treponema sp. | reverse complement strand
CTTTTGATCCGTCAGAAATCGTAGAAAAAGATTTTCACATTCCTCAAGTTTGTCTTTTTACCTACGACGGAAGCGATAAGGCTCAGAAAATCTACAGCAAAAATGTCTATGCCGATTACCGCGAATCTGCAGAAGTTCGATCAATGCCAGAGAGAAAATTTGAAGAGTTTTGCGAAAACAGCAATTTTGTTGAGTGGTTCTATAAAAATGGCGACAAGGGAACAGATTTTTATTCAGTTGCGTATAAGGATGGAAGCGGAAAAATGCGACTTTTCTATCCGGACTATGTTTTAGGTACTAAAGACGGAATATGGATTATTGAAACAAAAGGTGGATTTTCTGCAAGCGGTCAGAGCCAGAATATTGACGATTTTGCTCCTCGAAAATTTGAAGTTTTAAAGAATTATCTTACAGAGTATAATCTTCAAGGTGGTTTTGTGCGTACTGATAAAAAAGGACGGCTTTGTATTTGTACAGAGCACTTTAGTGATAATATAGACGGAAGTGACTGGAAGCTTTTGGAAGAAGTAATGAAATGACTTTCAACTGTTGTAATTTTTGCAACAGTTCAAAGCATATAACTCATTCCCTTCCCAAAAAAATCCTCCGCAACCCCTATAATCTCATTTCAAAATTCGCTATAATGGAAACCAAATCATTTAAGAGGAATTTTTAAAATGGCAATCGACAAATGGGAAATTGTTATCGGATGTGAAATCCATACTCAGCTTTTGACTAAGACTAAGGCATTCTGTGCCTGCGAAAACCGTTACGGTGGTATGCCGGATACACGCGTTTGTCCTGTTTGTCTCGGACTTCCAGGAGCTATGCCTCGCATTTCTAAAGGTTATGTTGAACTTGGTGCCGTTGCTGGTATTGCGTTAAACTGTGACATTGCAAGTTACACAAAATTTGACCGCAAGCATTACTTCTATCCTGACCTTGCAAAGGGCTACCAGATTACTCAGTACGATCTTCCTCTCTGTACTGACGGTTTTGTTGACCTTCCTCTTATTCATTATCCAAAAGAAGAACAGCCGGGCGGAGCAAAGTGCCGCACTCAGAATTTTATCGGTGAAGACTGTATCATCGACAATAAATACCGTCGTGTTCGCATTGAACGCATCCACCTCGAAGAAGACGTAGGTAAGTCTCTCCATCTCGAAGGAAAGCATTCTTATATCGATTACAACCGTTGTGGTACTCCTCTTATCGAAATTGTAACCAAGCCTGATATGACAAGTCCTGATGAAGCAGCTCTCTTTATGCAGACTGTTCAGGAAATCTTGCGCTATGTAAAAGTAACAAAAGGTAACCTTGAAGAAGGTAACATGCGTTGTGATGCAAATATCAACCTTAATGTATGGGAAGACGGTAAGCTTTATCACACTCCAATTTCCGAAATTAAGAACCTTAACAGCTTCAAGGCAATCCGCGAAGCATGTACATACGAAGCTCAGCGCCAGCTCAAAGAATTTCAGGAAGACCGTCAGGAATTTAATCCTGGTTTCAAAGTTACAATGGGTTGGGATGAAGCAAAGGGTGTAACTGTTGTTCAGCGTACAAAGAATAGTTTTGTTGATTATCGCTTTACAACTGAACCAGATATCAAGCCTTTTACAGTAAGCACAGAACTTGTAGAACGTGCTGCTGACCGTGTAGGTGAACTTCCAGAACCAAAACGAATCCGTTTCCAGGAAGAATTTGGCCTTACTCAGTTTGACTCAGAAGTTCTTACAGGAACTCGTGACCTTTCTCTCTGGTTTGAAGAAGCCGCTGCCGCATCAAAAGCTCCAAAGCGCGTTGCAAACCTCATTATCGCAGAGCTTCTTGCCGTTCTCAACGAAAAGAAAGAAACAATTCTTGATGTAAAAATTACACCGGAACACATTGCTCAGCTTGCTGACGCTCTCGAAGACAAGAAAATTACTTCTAAGCAGGGAAAAGAAGTTTTTGCCGAAATGCTTGCAACCAATAAACTTCCAAACGATATCATCAAAGAAAAAGGTATGGAAGTTGTTAGCGATGCCGGCGCAATTGAAAAGATTGTTGACGATGTAATCGCCGCTAATCCAAAGGCCATTGAAGACTTTAAGAAGGGTAAAACCAATGTTGTCGGATGGCTCATGGGGCAGGTAATGAAAGCTAGTCAGGGTAAAGCAAATCCTGGTCAGGCAACAAAAATGATTAACGAAAAACTTGCAAAGATGTAGTTCTGAAACTATATTTAAGGTATGAATTTAAATAAGAATTATTTACAGAGAGAGCTTTATTCCCGCTACGGAAATATTACTCGCGCCCGCGGATGTTTTTTGTATACTCAAAAGTGTGTTCGCCTTACTGACCTTTGTCAGGAAGGCGG
>JAFNQK010000112.1 GCA_017386165.1 Treponema sp. | reverse complement strand
GAAGGTTGTGACGGAGCAGTAGAAAATCCGAACTTATCGGAAAGAAGAGAAAAAATCATATGAGCATCTTCTCTCGAAAGATTCTCTACCAGATGTTTGTAGTTTACGGGAATTAAAGACTTGGGGTTCGAAAAAGCACGTGAATTACTGCGACCATCCGGCTGACCATTTTGCAGCCACGAAGTTGCAATCATAGTAGCTTCAACTTTGTCTTTAGTGTGTGTGCTTTTACCAGAATCACGATTGCCAGTTACAGGATCAACAAAATAAACCCTGTAATAGCCAGAACTGTTCCTGCCAAGATAAAACTGACGCATAAAAACCTCCCGCAGTTACATTTGAGTAACTTAGAGACAAGTTCATGCCAAATTAGACCAGATTATCCGATTGTTTATCCAATCGTTTATCCAATCCGCATAAACCTGCTTAGTTTTTAACGCCCGCCTTCTATTGACCAGGTAGTTAAAAATACCTTACTTTTGACCTAACTCTTGATATTACAAGTAGTTGTAAAAAATAAGCTCATCCGCAGATGAGCCTTTTTACTTTGAGACTGACACGATTCGAACGTGCGACCTCCACCTCCGCAGGGTGGCGCTCTAATCCAACTGAGCTACAATCTCATTCAATTGTCAAACAATGGTAGAGCATTTCTAACACTGTTCTATCGGAAGCGACAGGAGTTGAACCTGCCCACCCCTTACGGAAGTGACGGATTAGCAATCCGTTGTATTACCGCTCTACCACGCTTCCATTAATATTCGGAGCGAGAGGGATTCGAACCCCCGGACCCGTGAAGATCAACGGTTTTCAAGACCGCCCCAGTACGACCGCTTTGGTATCGCTCCAAAAGATATGTTCATAATTTAATGAAATGCAGCATTTGTGTCAATAACCAAAGTTTGAATTTTTATAATTTTTTTTGAAAATTCTTTTTAATTAATAATTGCAAAAATAATCCGTATCTGATAAAGTCTAGGTGTAGACCCTTTGAATGAGTCCAGATGCCCTTCAAGGTATCCTTCAAAACCCCGCCAGAGCAGGAATGCAGCAACGGTATGAAGTCTTTACCTGTGCTTGGGATTATCTGGGCTCTTTCAAGGGGTTTTATATTTTAAATGCATTTGTGTCGCGATGAAAGCATATAACGACCATAAAGGGCCTTGGCAGGCTTTTGTATGCTCTTTCAAAGGGTTTATTGTTTTAAATGAGTACGTCTCTTTATCTTTCAAACACCACTCTTCCGGCGAGGATTACGGTCTTTACTTTGCCGTAAACGGTGCGGCCGTTGAATGGGGTTGCTTTTCCTTTGCTGTAGAACTCAGAAGAATCGATTACCCACTTTTCGTCTGGGTCAACCAGGGTCAAATCTGCATCAAAGCCCTGACCAAGGCGTCCCTTATTCAAATGGAGAATGCGGGCTGGATTTGAACTCATGAGCTGGCTCAATCGGCGGGAATTAATCTGACCTTCTTTTACCAAAACAGTATTACAAATGCCATAAGCGGCTTCAATTCCAGTAAAGCCAGGAGCGCCGTTTGCCTTGTCTTCGGCAGTGTGAGGAGCATGGTCGGTGGCAATAACATCAACAGTTCCATCGCGGATTGCATCGATTATAAAGAGTCTGTCATCTTCTGAGCGGAGAGGAGGATTTACAAGTGCTCTGATATTTGGCTCATCTGTTCCGCAGAGAGCAATATGATGTGGAGTTACTTCACAGGTAACTGTAAAGCCTTTTTCGATTGGCTGTATTGGACTGAAAGGAACGCCTTCCTGCTGAGCATCATAAGCAGCATCAGCCATATCAGTATAAAAATCAGCCGCATCGTTTGTAAGTTCTTCTTTTGCACGGCGGATTGCTTCTATCGAGCCTGCCGTACTTACATGACAGAGGTGAACATGGCATTCAGCCTTTTTAGCAATCTGAATATTTCGTTCTGTGCAAACATCTTCGGCAAGTTCAAGAAGTTCGTTTGCCTGTGTAAGTTCTAGGTCGATTTCTTCCAATGCATTCTGTGGCACTTCTGAGTTTTCGGTAGAACCACCCCAGGCCGGAAGATTGTATTCCTTCATTATATCAAGGGCTCGGATACGGTGCGGGCGGGCAGCAGTGGCAAGATCCGGGTCTTCACAGTGGCAGGAAACGATAATCCCTTTCTGCCCCGCAATCTTCATAGCTTCGAGCATTACTGCACTGGAAGCAACTTCGTGACCGTCTTCTGTAATCACAGGAACCTGAGTTCGATCCAGTTCTTTAAGATGCTCAATTGATTTTCCTTCAAAGTTTTGAGTAATGCTAACCGACTGAAAAAGCCCCGTAAGACCGAGAGCGGCACCACGCTGTTTTACTTCCATTGCCTGTTCGTAGCTTGAGATGACTGGATTTGTATTTGGCATTGCAACAACGGTTCCGTATCCACCTGCAACACAAGCCTTAAGGCCGGTTTCAAGAGATTCCTTGTGGGTAAGTCCCGGATCACGCAAGTGAACATGCGTATCGATAAAACTTGGAGTAACTGTAAGCCCATGAGCATCTAATACCTCAAGCTTGCAGTCCGAAT
>JAFNQK010000111.1 GCA_017386165.1 Treponema sp. | reverse complement strand
GGATGTTATACCTCGAGTTTAAATATCAAGTTGGTTGGAACATTATCTGGTGGTATGCAAACCTATGGAAACTGTGTAGAAAAGAAAAGCGGTGAATGTTACGCTTGGGTACCAACGACAAAAATGAAATTACCAAGTGACGGAAAATGGAAAGGCGAAGGAATTGGTTACGAACCTGACGTTTTTTCATATACAGAAAATATGAAAGAAACTCTTGAAAATCTTGGTGTTGATACATCAGATATACTTTTTAAGTAATGTAAAGTTCATAAAGATGGGGGCAATTTGCCCCCATTTTTGTTGACTCTGTGAAAGTTTTTCTGTAAATTCCTAAAACGTAGGCACTGTGGTAAAATAAACACAGGAGCATACTTATGGCAAAAGAAAAAATTCCACCACACAAAGTCGTAATGACAGAAGGCAAAAGAGAAATCGTCAGAAGCCTTCTTGCTGAATACGACATCAAAGACGCTCATGACATCCAGGAAGCATTAAAAGATCTTCTCGGCAGTACAATCAAAGAAATGATGGAAGCTGAGATGGAAGATCATCTGGGGTATGAAAAATCAGAACGTTCTGACAATGATGATTACCGTAACGGTTATAAATCGAAAACTGTAAAATCAAGTATTGGCGAAGTTGAGCTTGAAGTTCCCCAGGACAGAAAATCAACCTTCGAACCTCAGGTTGTAAAGAAAGGCCAGAAAGATATTTCCGACATCGACCACAAAATCATTTCCATGTATGCAAAGGGAATGACAACCCGTCAGATTTCTGACACCATCGAAGATATCTACGGCTTTGATGTTTCTGAAGGTTTTATTTCAGATGTCACGGACAAAATACTTCCGCAGATTGAAGAATGGCAGAACCGGCCGCTTGATGATGTCTATCCGGTCATTTACATCGATGCCATTCACTATTCCGTCAGGGACAACGGCGTGATTGTCAAAAAGGCAGCTTATGTAATTCTTGGCCTCACTTGTGACGGCCGAAAGGAAGTTCTGTCACTCGCCATAGGCGAAAATGAGAGCGCTAAGTTCTGGCTGAACGCTCTCAACGAGCTTAAGAACCGTGGAGTGCAGGATATTATGATTATCTGTGCTGACGGGCTTACAGGAATCAAAGAGGCGATAACGGCCGCCTTCCCAAAAACTGATTATCAGCGCTGCATGGTTCACATGGTCCGCAACACTCTGAAATATGTTGCCTCAAAAGACATGAAATCATTTGCCGCTGACCTGAAGACTATTTACAATGCACATTCCGAAGAGGAAGGCCGGAAAGCCCGGGACCGGGTGGTTGAAAAATGGTCATCAAAATATCCTAACTCCATGAAGCGCTGGATAGAGAATTGGGATGTAGTTGTTCCGATTTTCAAGTTCTCTAAGGATGTCAGAAAAATCATTTACACCACGAATGCGATTGAAAATCTGAACTCCTGCTACCGTAAACTCAATCGTCAGCGCAGCGTCTTTCCAAGTGACCAGGCTCTGCTCAAAGCCCTGTACCTTGCTACTTTTGAAGCAACAAAAAAATGGACTCAGCCGATTCATAACTGGGGCCAGGCCTACGGCGAAATGTGCATAATGTACGAAGACCGTCTGCCTGACTAATCATAAAAAAGACAGCTTCCTGCAGCGAAGCTGTCTTTAGTGTTTTACTCTTGATAAAAAATCAGCAGTATTTTATATTCAGAAAAGAAACAGCAGCTGTCAGCTGCTTGCGGGATACACCCGCATTAATTTTTTTTACCGCAGCCTACTGAATTTACAGAAAAGACTTCACAGTCTCACCAATAAAT
>JAFNQK010000110.1 GCA_017386165.1 Treponema sp. | reverse complement strand
GATGTCTGTAGCTGAAGCACCATTTGTCTGATCATAAAGATAAGAAGTCTGTGCAAACACACTTCCACATAAAGCAAAACCTGCAACCAAAGCTGCAACTTTTTTAACCATTTTCATAAAATAATTCTCCTTATTTTTTATAAAAATATGCTTTTTAGCATATATATGAATGAC
Organism: Treponema sp.; assembly: GCA_017386165.1. Classification (GTDB taxonomy): domain Bacteria; phylum Spirochaetota; class Spirochaetia; order Treponematales; family Treponemataceae; genus Treponema_D. Next base: position 4,193 of record JAFNQK010000110.1, on the reverse strand, counting down.
ACGAAGTGTCAACATGTCAACTGCACACCTATACTCTAGCGGCTAGGCCCATGAATCTTGTGGAATTCCTGCTTCTGCTTGTACATAATATCATCAACAGTTTCGATAGCCTGTTCCAGGGTCATATCAGAGGTAGATGGAACAGAATAAGTGCCGACGCTGGCAGAAAGATTATACGGAAGGCGCATTACACTTGTTTTTTGTGCAAGACGTTCCTTAATTTTATAGCAGTAGTCTTCTCCATTGTAATTTCGGCTGTTACCAACAACTAAGAATTCATCACCACCATAACGGATGCACAGCCAGTTCTTTGGAACCGTTTCAAGAACCGCAGCCGATACAGTTTTAACCGCAAGGTCTCCGTGCAAATGTCCAAACTGGTCATTAATAAATTTCATCTTATTGATATCAACAAAGAACAAAACCGTAGTAAGACCATTAACCTTATTCTGCTTAAAGAACGGTTTAGCAAGCTTTTCGAGCCCGGAGCGATTAAGCATACCAGACAAAGCATCTTTTGTAGAAAGTTTTAAATACTGCTGGCTCATCTGCTTGAACATATTCTTTTTTCTAAAGTGCTCAAGGGAAGTACCAAAGTTTCGGGTCCATTTATAGCCGTTGCGGTTATCGAGAATTTCAAGATTATTCTTTGTAACAAAATATCCGTGAACATAAGAATGATGAAAAATCGGCATAAAGAGAAAGACATTTGATTTGTCATTTTTCATCTTTGAAGGAACAAGGTCCTTTGTGGAAATCATTTCTCTCGGATATTTAACTCCGTTCTGAATTGAACAAATAGACTGAACCTGGCTTCCGTAAGTAAGATTTAACGGAAGATTTTCAGTTGAATTAATCAAAACAGAAGACCAGTCCGCTTTCATAAAAATACAGAAATCTGAGCCTTCAAAACTGTGAGATTTACTCAAAAAGGTCTCAATATTTGTCAAAAGTGTAAAAACATCCGGTGCTTCGGTAAAAATCTCGCTGATAAGTTCCAGCTGGGAATCAAACTCTTCTTTGCGGTTGGAATTATCAAGAGCTTTGAGCATCAGCAGGTTATCGGTCTGATTTTCTGTAGAACTGCAGCCACAGCTCTGGCCGTAAACAGGATTTCCGGAAATCTTGATATTCTGTTCAAGGGTATTATCAAGAAGAACCCGGGTAAGAGCTTCAAATCCTGCCTGTTCAATATTATTTTTAACAGTTGAAATAGAAGGATTTACACCCTGAGTATACGGGAGCCCGTCATAACCCACAATTTTGAGCTGTTCCGGAACTTTTACATTATTTTCTGTGCAGACTTTTAAGAGAGCAATGGCAATCAAATCGTTTGCACAAACAAAAACCTGCGGAAGCTTTTTCCCCTCTTTAAAGAAAGTCTTAAAGAAATTATATGCACAGTGATATTCACTTGCGTCGATTGTATAAACATTATCCAGCGTAAGCTTTAACTTATTTTCTGTCATATAAGTTCTAAAAGCTTTATACCGCTCGGCATAATCTATAAACTGTTCTTTTCCTGATATATAAGCAAAATCTGTACAACCGTGAGTCTTAACAAGGTGCTCAAGCATCTCATAAAGTCCGGTGTAATTATCGATTTTAATATTGCATACACCACCAAGAGGTTTACTAATTGTTACGGCGGGCTTTCCAGCTTTTAAGATTTTTTGACGTTCTTTTTCGAGAATTCGGGCATTATTAATTAAATCAGAGAGAATGATTGCTCCATCAAAATCTTCGTAATTAATGAGATTATAGATAGAAAAACCTGTGTAATTTAGGAATCCGGAATATTCTGTGTAGTCGTATGCATTAAAGATATAAAGGTCCACATCATTATCTTTGATGGCATTCTTCATTCCCTTTATAAACTCTTTTACAAAAAAAGTATTCCATGCGCAGGTCAAAACAGCAATTTTTTTCTTCAAGGCAGGCTCCTACTCTCTTTTCAATAGTTTACCACAGAAAAAATCAGATGTCATCTTTTAAAAACTGATGATTTTTTTCTATTAATATTGTAATCTAACAATATGGAAAAGACAGTTTATATTTTTGGTCACAAGAACCCGGACACCGATTCAGCAGTTGCAGCAACCGCCTATGCCGCATTAAAGCAATTACAAGGATATACAAACTATAAAGCCGCCCGGGCAGGACACTTTAATCCGCAGACAGACTACATTTACAAGAAGTTTAACGTTACATCGCCAAAATATATTTCAAATTTAACTCCAAAAGTTGAATTTTACATGCAGGACAAATGCGAAGTCGTTCAAGAAGACATTTCTGTATGGTCTGCCATCAATCAGATGCAGCGCCAGCAGCTCCGAGCCCTTCCAGTGGTTGATTCAGAAGGTCATTATAAAGCGCTTTTGCACTATTCCGCTTTTGCCCAACAACTTTTGACAATTCTTAATCCTGAAACAAACGTAAATGTAAGTACAAGTATTGATTTGATTCTTAAAACAATGAATGCACAACCACTTGTACTCAATAATCCAACAGAAATCTTTAAATCTACAGTTCTTGTGGGAGCTGCAAGCGATTCAACCTTTGCAAGCATGCTGGATGAGCACGCAAGCGAAAATGTAATAGTAATCACAAGCGACCGCGAAAAAATCTACGAAGAAGCAATCAAGAGAAAGGTAAAGCTTCTTATCATTACAAGCGGTTATATGCTTTCAAAAGAACTCAAAGATAAAGCACAGGCAAGCGGTGTAAGCGTAATCATGAGTCCTTATACCACCAGCGACACAGTGATGATGATTGCCTATTCTACTCCGGTCAGCATCATGGCAGACCCAGAAATCGAACCTGTACACCCGGAAGATACAATCAGCAAAATCCGCAACATTCTCCAGGACAGCCCTATCCGCCGTCTCCCTGTTGTAGATTCTGAAAATAAAGTAATCGGAATTATTTCTGAACACGACCTCACCAACGAACCAAATATAGAACTCGTTCTTGTGGATCACAATGAACTTACTCAGGCAGTAGAAGGCGTTGAACATTACAAAATTATCGAAGTAGTAGACCACCATAGAATCGGGCCAATGACAACCTCATATCCAATTACATTTATCAACAAACCCCTTGGTTCTACTTCTACAATTATCACAAACTTATATCAGGAAGCAAAACTCCCTATTCCAAAAGAAATTGCATGTCTTCTTTTATGTGGAATTTTAAGCGATACTCTTATTTTGCAGTCAGCAACAACTACAGAATTTGACCGCCAGACCGCAGAATACCTTTCTAACATAACAGATCTGGACATTCAGACCATCGGAAAAGAAATTCTTACAGCAGGTAGCCGTGTCAAGGGCCGCAGCGCAAGCGAAATTATCCACCAGGATATGAAGGAATATACAGAAGGAAAATACAACTTTACAGTCAGTCAGATTGAAGTTGGAAACCTTAAAGAAATCACTGACCGCAAAAAGGAATTCCTTGAAGAACTGGAAATTGAACGTCGTTCTAACAAGGCGCTTTTCTCTGCCCTTCTTGTTACCGACATTACACAACTTTCTTCTATTCTGTTAATTGAATATGACAAAAAGTTTGAACCATTTATCACATTCCCAAAAACAGAAGACAATACTTACTTCTTAAAAGATGTGGTAAGCCGTAAAAAACAGCTTGTTCCTGTAATCACAGAACAGGTAGAAAACTTTGTGCGCTAAATCTTTCTAAAACATGACTGAACTGCAAGGGCATTCTGCTCTGGCAGTTCAGCACGGTTTGCACAATCAGGCCAGAAAGAATATTTCTAGCTGTCTAAAAAAGCCCCGAAAACTTTTTACAAGTCTCGGGGCATTTTCATATTCTTTTAGACTGATTAGAAAGTTTTGATTGTTCTTTCAATTCGTTCAAGGGATTTTTCTACCCCAAGAATGAGAATTGAGCCCATAAGAGGAGGCGAAACTCTGCTTCCTGTTACAGCCATACGAATAGGCATCATAAAGTCGCCAAGTTTAATACCAAGTTCTTCTGCACATTTTTTTGCAAGTTCTTCGCTTGCTTCGTGATCAAGACCTGGAAGTGCTTTTACAAAATCCTTAGCCTTTTCCAAAACTTCTTTTGTCTTTGCTGCATCGAGTTTTTTAGGGATAATCTGATCTACAGGAGGCACTGCTGGTTCTGTAAAGAGGAAGTGAACCATTTCTGCAGCATCTGTAAGATACTTT
>JAFNQK010000109.1 GCA_017386165.1 Treponema sp. | reverse complement strand
ATCGTTGACGGCGTGTATGACCCGGTTACAGAAATTGAGCTTGAAGACGCACTCAAGCTTTCTCCAGAGTGTGAGCTTGGTGATGAAATTGATATCGTTGTAGATCCAAAAACATTTGACCGTTCTGCAGTTTCAACAGGAAAACAGACTGCTCATCAGGGATTGAACGAAACTATTCGTGATTCTCTTTATAACCAGTATAAAGACAAAATTGGTGAAATGATTAACGGATATTATCAGAGAGAACGTAACGGCAATATCTATGTTGATTTGGGAAATGCCGGCCGCATTGAAGGTATTCTTCCTGTAAAATATCAGTCACCACGCGAAACTTATGAACAGGGTGACCGCATTAAGGCAATCATTGCAGATATCAAAAAGAATTCTAACGGACTTCAGATTGTTTTGAGTCGTTCAGATCCAAAACTAGTTGAAATCACAATGGAACTCGAAATCCCTGAAATTGCTGACGGAACTGTAAAAATCGAAAAATGTGTTCGTGACGCAGGTTATCGAACAAAGATGGCTGTTTCAACAGTTAGAGAAGAAATTGATCCTGTTGGCGCTTGTGTTGGTACAAAAGGTGTTCGTATTCAGAATGTAATCCGCGAACTTTTGGGAGAAAAAATTGATGTTCTTAAATATGATGCAGATCCTGTAGAATTTATTAAGAATGCTCTTTCTCCTGCACAGGTTGCACGAGTTGTAATTCTTGATGAGGAAAAGAAACAGGCTCTCGCAATTGTTGAAGAAAGTCAGTTCAGCCTTGCAATTGGTAAGCAGGGACAGAACGTTCGCCTTGCAAACCGTCTCTGTGACTGGTCAATTGATGTTAAGACAGAAGAACAGTGCGAAGGCATGGATTTGAGCGATAAGGCTACTTCAGTTGCTGCCCGCAGTCTTTTCAAAGATGAAGCTCCTGCAGAAGATATCAGCGTAATCAAGGAACTTCCTGGTGTAGACCAGAATGTTGCAGATGTTCTCGAACAGGCTGGTATTACAGACCTCGGTGAATTCATCGGTTCTTACGAAACACTCAATATCGAAGGTGTTACAAAGGAACAGCTTGCTGCAGTATATAATTTGATTAAAGAAAACGTAGAAATCGTTGAAGAAGAAGAACCTGCTGCAGAAGATGAAAACCAGGAATCTGAAGAAAAATACTACTGCCCTGAATGTGGTGCAGAAATTACTCTCGACATGACACACTGTCCAAAATGTGGTGTTGAGTTTGAATTTACAGAGGACGAGGAATAAGGTATAGAATGGCAGAAGAAACAGAAAAAAAACAGGCATTTGTTGTTCATAAAAAGGTTGAATCAACACCGACTGCCGCAAACAATAATTCAAATAATGCGGCAAAAAAGAAAGTTGTTGTTGTAAAGAAAAAGCCTTTGCCTGCTAACGATACTGCAAAAAAAGTTGTAGTAAAGAAGGCAGAAGGAACATCAGAACAGCCAGCTGAAAAAAATACTGAAACTGTAGAAAAGAATAATTCTACTGCGCAGGTAAATTCTTCAGTACCAAGAAATGATAATCGTCCTCAACAGAAACGCACATTCGAGTTAAATTCTGCTCGTCCAAATGTTAAGGCCGGTAATCTTTCAGATCATCCTAGACGTGATCAGAATGGTGGTTATAACCGTGGTGGATACAATAACGGTTATAATCGCGGTGGATATAATAACAATGGTGGTTACAATGGTAACCGCCAGGGTAACGGTGGCGGATTTACCGGAGCTCAGGCTCGTCAGGGCTACCAGAACCGTGAACGCGATGGAAATCGTCAGGGTGGATTCCAGAACCGTAATGGTCAGGGCGGATATCAGGGCGGTCAGAACCGTCAGGGTGGCTTCCAGAATCGTAACGGTCAGGGCGGATTTGGAAATAGACCAAATAATGGTCCTCGCTTTGGTGTAGGTCAGGGTGGTGGATTCCGTGCAGGTGGAGGAGCAGCTCCTGTACCTCCAATGATGCAGAATCGTGCCCCTGCTAAAAAAGCATTTAAAGGCAAAAAACAGGTTTATAACCGCAAAGATGAAGAACAGTACGATGATAACCTCTTTGATACCAAGAAGAAGGCAGAAACTCCAGCTTCAGTTGTACCAAAGTCAATTGAAATTATGGAAACAGTTTCAGTTTCTGATCTTGCTAGAAAAATGAATTTGAAGGCAAGCGAAGTAATTGCTAAGTTGATGGGAATGGGTATGATGGTAACTATTACTCAGTCTATCGATTCTGATACTGCTACTTTGCTTGCATCTGAATATGGTTGTGAAGTTAAACTCATCAGCCTTTACGATGAAACAGTTATCGAAGGTGATAAAGATGTTGAAGAAAATATGCTTCCTCGTCCACCAATCGTAACTGTAATGGGACACGTTGACCATGGTAAGACTAAGACTTTGGATGCAATCCGCAAGTCTCATGTTGCAGAAGGCGAAGCCGGTGGTATTACACAGGCAATCGGTGCTTACTCAGTAACAACAGAAAAGGGTAAGATTACCTTCCTCGATACTCCAGGTCACGAAGCATTTACAATGATGCGTGCCCGTGGTGCTCAGGTAACAGACGTTGTTGTTCTTGTAGTTGCTGCTGATGACGGTGTAATGCCTCAGACTCTTGAAGCTATTGCACACGCAAAGGATGCAAAAGTTCCTATTATCGTTGCAGTAAACAAGTGTGATAAGCCGGAAGCTAATCCTGATAAGGTAAAGACTCAGCTTAGTGAACACGGACTTACTCCAGAAGAATGGGGTGGAGATACACAGTACGTTCATATTTCTGCTCTTAAGCAGGAAGGTATTGATGAACTTCTTGATGCAATTCTTTTGCAGGCTGAAATGCTTGAACTTAAAGCAACTCACGACTGCCGTGCAGAAGGTAAGTGTCTTGAATCTCGTATCGATCAGGGACGCGGTGTTGTTTCAACAGTAATTATCCAGCGCGGTACCCTCAAACAGGGAGATCCATTTGTTGCCGGTATTTACAGCGGTCGTGTTCGTGCTATGTTCGATGATCGTGGTCGCCGTATTACAGAAGCAGGTCCTTCAACACCAGTTGAAGTTCTCGGTATGGAAGAAATGCCAAATGCTGGTGATCCATTCCAGGTAACAGAAAGCGAAAAAGAAGCCCGCGCAATTTCTACAAAACGTCAGGAACTCAAGAGATACGAAGCTGCTAAGGCTGTTAAAAAGACTACTCTTGAAACTCTCTTTGACGATATTGAATCTCACGAAGTTCAGGAACTTAAGATTATTATCAAGGCTGATCTTCAAGGATCTGCAGAAGCCCTCAAGACTTCTCTTGAAAAGCTTTCTACAAAAGAAATCCGCGTAAATGTAATTCACAGTTCTGCCGGTGCTATCAACGAATCGGATGTAACACTTGCAGCTGCTGACAGCAATGCAATTATCATCGGATTTAATGTTCGTCCTACACCTAAGGCAAAGGCTCTTGCTGATACAGAAAAGGTTGATATCCGAAAGTACAATATCATCTATAAGTGTGTTGAAGAAATCCAGGCCGCTATGGAAGGTATGCTTTCTCCAGATACTAAGGAACAGGTTATCGGTAGCATTGAAGTTCGTAACACATTCAAGGTTCCAAAGGTTGGAACAATTGCCGGATGTTATGTTACAGACGGTTGTGTTAAACGAAGTGCAATGGTTAACCTCATCCGTGATGGAATCGTTAAATATACAGGTAAAATTGCTTCCCTTAAGCGCTTTAAGGATGATGCAAAAGAAGTTGCAACTGGATTTGAATGTGGTTTGAGTCTTGAAAACTGGCAGGATATCCAGGTTGGTGACCACCTTGAAGTATTTGAATACATTCAGGTTGCCCGCAAGCTTGGTGATGAACTCCATGATGACCGTGCTGAAAACGAAAAGAAAGCAAAAGAAGCTGCTGCTAAAGCTCTTGCCGATGCAGCAGCAGAAAAAGCTCTCGAAGCTGAACAGTTAGCTGCTGAAAAGGCTGCTGGTAAAGCTAAAAAGGCCGGTAAAGTAAAAGATTTGGGAACACAGTTCCCAGGAGATGCTGAATAATGGGACAGTACCGAATGCAGCGTTTGGATTCCCAGCTCCGCGATGAAATCAGTCAGATGATTTTGCGCGGAGAAATTAAGGATCCCCGCGTTTCTACATTTCTTTCTGTTAATCGTGTCGAAGTTACTCAGGATTTGAGCTATGCAAAGATTTACATCTCAAGCTTTCTGAGTGATGGAAAAGTTGAACTTGGGGTAGACGGATTGAATAGTGCAGCAGGCTTTATTCAGTCTTCTATCGCAAAAAAACTTAGAATTCGTAAATTTCCAAAATTCACATTTCTCGTAGATTCTGGTATGCACGAAGGCTTTAGAATGGTTCAAAAGTTAAATGTTCTTGAAGAACAGACTAAAGCCTGGGAAGCAGAACATCCGGAAATGCTTGATAAATAATGAACGATAAAATTGTTCTTTTTGCTAAACAACCGGGGAAAACCAGTTTTTCCTCGTTGTTTACAATTAAACATGCTTTTAATACTCAAAAAGTTGGTCATACAGGTACACTTGATAGTTTTGCAAGTGGTCTTTTGGTGGTCTGCTGCGGTTCTTTAACCCGGCTTGCTTCAAGAATTACAGAATTTGATAAAACCTACGAAGCTGTAATTGCCTTTGGCTCAGAGACTGATACTCTGGAATATACCGGACAAGTCGTTAAAACCGCGTCTCTTCCTACAAAGGAAGCCTTTTTAGAAGCTCTTAAACAGTTCTCGGGCAAATTGATGCAAACTCCGCCTTCTTTTAGTGCTATTCACATAAATGGAAAGCGTGCCAGCGATATTGCCCGTTCTGGTAATGTAGCTGAAATTCCTCCCCGTCAAATAGAAGTGTATTCTTCAGAAGTTTTAGAACTTCAGACAAAAGACAATCTTGTTCAATATGCGAAAGTAAGATTTTCTGTCAGTAAAGGAACTTATATTCGTTCTCTTGCCCGGGACTTAGGTTATGCCTGCGGAAGTTGTGCTCACCTTGTAGGCTTGTTGCGAACCAAAGTTGGTTCTTTTCTATTAAAAGATGCAGCTGGTTTTTCTTTGTTGCCTGAATTTTCCATTAAAAACTGTATCAAAGATGCAGAATATTATTCTCAAAATAATGAAAATAAAATTTCAAAAGAAGCAGAATTAGAACTCCAGAAACAGGTTGTTAATACAGCTGTAAATATGAATCCAGAGATTGCCTCTTTGTGTGGTTTTGGTACATTAATCCTGAATGATGACAAAATAGCCTGGTTTAGAAACGGCGGAAAATTGTCTTCTTCAATGTTTAATGTTTCTCCTTTTACGATTAATGAAGAATATGCAGCTGTTTTTACTCAGAATGGTGCTTTTGCCGGTTTGTTACAAAAAGATTCTAACGGCTATTTCAAATACTCTTTTGTGGTAAGTTGACTATAATCTAGTTCAAATGTAAAATATTTATTATGTTTGATGTAAAAGAAAGTGACTTTTTTGACCTTGAAGATGAAGCTTTTGATACTGTAATTGAAAAAGGTATTAAGTTTACAGGTAATATTAAGTTTGTTAAGCCATTTATGATTCGTGGTATTGTAAATGGAAAAATTGATGCTACAAGTGATCTTGTTATCGATTCTTGTTCAGAAATAAATGCTGATGTAAGTGCAACCCGTGTTCTTGTAAAAGGAAAAGTTCATGGAAATGTTGTTGCAAAAGATTTGATTTTTGTATCTGCATCAGGAATTGTTGATGGCGATATAAGTTCAAAGCAAGTTGTTCTTGAACCTGGAAGTACATTTACAGGTCGCTGTACAATGATAAAGTAGGACAAAAAATGAAAAGAAATATTCTTAAGTTTATTATCAGTTTAGTTGTTCTGTCATCTTTTGCACCTGTATTCGCACAAAGTGCCATTAAACAGGATGCTCTTGTTTTATATAAGAATGGAAGATTTAAGGAATCTATTGCGGTTTGCGAACAAGAACTAAGTGTTAATCCAAATCGTATTGAATCCTATGTTGTTATGTGCTGGTCACTTGTAGGAAACCGTCAGTATTCAGAAGCAGAACAGCGTGCCCTGGACGGCCTTAAAATCAGTCCTTATGACCTTCGTTTGACAGAAGTTCTTGGTGAAGCAAGATATTTTTTGGGTAAAAATAATGGTGCCATGGAACAGTTTCAGAAATATGTAGCAAATGCTCCTGAGAGCGGTGGACGAGTAGGTACAGCATATTATTATATGGGTGAAATTTATATCCGTCAGGCTCGTTATCAGCATGCTGATATTTCTTTAAGTGCTGCAGTAAAAAAAGAACCTTTGATTGATAAATGGTGGGTAAGACTTGGTTATGCCCGTGAAATGGCTCAGAACTATTATGAAGCCGTAGAGGCTTATGATGAAGCTTTGCGATTGAATGGTTCTTCTGTAGAAGCTGATCGTGGTAGAACAAGAGCCTCTGCAAAACTCAACTAAAATCGTGCAAGTACTTTTTGAAACAACGGGCTGTCGTCTTAATCAGATTGAAAGTGAAAGTGCAGCTCGTTTTTTTTTAGACAAAGGATTTAAGGTTTCTCTCGTTCCGTTAACGGCAAAAAATGTTCAGGATACAGAAGTAAAAATTGCAGTCATTAATACATGTGCGGTTACTCAAAAAGCTGAGCAAAAAGACCGTCGAATTATTCGTCTGGTTCTTGAAAAGGCTCCTTGTGCAACTGTTATTGTTACAGGATGTTATGCTCAGCTTTCTTATAATGATATCAAAGCAATGGATTTAAGAATTGCTGTATTAAAAGGACAGCAGAAAAGCCGGTTGAAGAAACGGAGGACGGGAATGGAACTGTTTCTTAATATCGTGTCGGCGGCGCTTATAGCGATATTCATACAGAACTCGATACTTGAGCGTGCTCTCGGCGTGAACGTGCTGCTCT
>JAFNQK010000108.1 GCA_017386165.1 Treponema sp. | reverse complement strand
AGATTTTACCCAGATGTGATAAAAAGAAGATTTTTTCCACCAGTTTGATTCTAGACTTGTTGATTGATTGTCCGCATCTGATGTGCTGACATTTTTCGGGCTTACATAATCCTTGTTTCCTATAAATTGCTGGTAACTATTTCCTCTGGATGTTGTGGGGTTACAAGAAATAAGTGAAATCAAGAAAAGAAGGCCTGGGAACAAACTGATTCTTTTCAAGAAATTTAAGGTTTTCTTCATTTTTTTTCCTACCTTTTTGAGAGGGATCTTAGGTTAAGTTTATCAGTTGATAGAAAAAATTAAAGAAAAATTTAAAAAAATAATAAAATTTTAATAAAATTTTCTAAAGTCCGTTTTTAGAAGTCCGATATATTTAATGAAGGGTGGCGAGACCCTTAGGTTCTAAAATAGACCAAGGAGATAATTATGGTAATTAATCACAATATGAGTGCTATGTTCGCTCAGAGATCACAGGGTATTCAGGACTTGAACTCTCAGAAGAGTATGGAAAAACTTTCTTCTGGTATGAAAATCAACCGCGCTGGTGACGACGCTTCTGGACTTGCTGTTTCAGAAAAAATGCGTTCACAGATTCGTGGTTTGAATCAGGCTTCTACAAACGCTCAGAATGGTATTTCTTTCATCCAGACAACAGAAGGTTATCTTCAGGAAACAACTGACATCGTTCAGCGCATCCGCGAACTTGCAGTTCAGTCATCGAACGGTATCTACTCTGCTGAAGACCGCATGCAGATTCAGGTTGAAGTTTCTTCACTTATCGCTGAAGTTGACCGCGTAGCATCTGCTGCTCAGTTCAACGGTATGAACATGCTTACAGGACGCTTTGCTCGTCCAACTGGTGAAAACGTAGTTACAGGTTCTATGTGGCTCCACATTGGTGCTAACATGGATCAGCGCACACAGGTATACATCGGAACAATGTCTGCAATGGCTCTTGGCCTTCGCAACGTTGGTGACGAATCAATCATGTCTTTGGAAACTCCGGACGATGCTAACCGCGCAATCGGTACATTGGATGAAGCTCTCAAGAAGATCAACAAGCAGCGCGCTGACCTCGGTGCTTACCAGAACCGCCTTGATATGACAGTTAAGGGATTGGACATTGGTGCTGAAAACCTCCAGGCTTCTGAATCACGCATCCGTGATACAGACATGGCAAAAGAAATGGTTGAACTCACAAAAGACCAGGTTCTTTCACAGGCAGGAACAGCAATGTTGGCTCAGGCAAACCAGTCAAGCCAGAACGTTCTCTCACTTCTCCGCTAGTCGCTTAGCTGCGTAGGATAAAAGCTCTCCGTAAGGAGGGCTTTTTTTATGCCTGAGCCAACCGGTTTAAATGACGCTAGCCTGTTTTGCGTTGCAAAACAGGAGCGAAAGTCAGAAGTCATTGAGTGCGGTGTAGAGGTTGATGACTTTCGCGTATTTTTCTAAAAAACAGAAATAGGACTTTATCAGTGCTCTCCGTTTCTTGAGTTGAAGAGATATCCGCTTGCGAAATGAGATTTATTTAAGATACCCTTCTGCAATTTTGCGTACTTTTTCTAGTTCATTTTCGAGTAAAGAGTAGAGCTCCAGCATGCCGTCGATTTGGCCGGCTCTGAGGGGTTCTGTGATTTTGATGAGAAGGTTGTAAATTGGAGTTAGGCCAAGGTTTCCGGTCATACCTTTTAGAGAGTGAGCGGTTTCAAAGGCATTTTGAATGTCGTTTTCCTGGAGATATTTTTTTAATTCGGAAAAACTTTGGTCTTTTAGGCAGCGGCACAGGTGTTTGGTATAAAAAGAAGCGTCATTTAAAAATCTGTCTTTTGTGTCCTGAATATCGGTGCTTCCGAGTTCTAATAAAAAATCCCAAATGTCTTCGTTCATAAAAATCCCTCCAATTAATAAATTTAAAACGTCGATCGTCCTCTAAAGCTGCGGGCTAGGGTTAGTTTGTCGGCGTATTCCAGGTCGCCGCCTACTGGGATACCGGTGGCAAGGCGGGTTACTTTTACATCTATGTTGGATAGTGCCTTCTGGATATAGAGTGCGGTGGAATCCCCTTCAAAAGTCGGGTTTGTAGCAAGAATGATTTCGGATACGTGTTCATCCTGGGCGCGCTTAATCAAAGAAGCAATGTTTAGCTGGTCGGGGCCAATTCCTTCAAGAGGGGCGATTACGCCGCCAAGAACATGGTAAAGGCCTGTAAATCCTCCGGTACTGTCGATGGTTTGCACATCCTGAGGTTGTTCTACAACACAGATTACAGATTTATCGCGCAAAGGACTAGAGCAGATTGGACATGGATCTTCTTCTGTCCAGGAACCGCAGATTGAACAAGGTTTGATCTTTTTTTGAAGTTCCAGAATCTGGCGGGAAAAATTTTCTACATAAAGAGAATCAGCTCTGAGAAGGTGATTTACAATTCTTGAGGCGCTTTTTTTTCCGATTCCAGGCAATCTTGAAAAAGAGCCTGTTAATTCATCGATGATATTCATTTTTAAAGTCCAGGAAAACTCATTCCAGATAAAAGTGAACCTGATTTTGTCTTTAGCTGGTCCTGCATATTCTGGCAGGCATCGTGACATGCTGCAACGATCAGGTCTTCAAGCATTTTTACATCGCGGTTGTCAACGCAGAGAGGGTCGAGGTGGATTTCCTGCATTTCAAATTTGCCGTTGATTTTTACAGTAACCATGCGTCCGCCAGAAGAGCCTTCTGCAGTCATCTGTTCCATTTCTTTCTGGAGTTTTTCTGCCTGTTCTTTAAGTGCAGATGTATTTTTTAGTAGTTCAAATGGGTTCATAATTTGCCTCCTACGATATTTCCTTTAAATGCTGAGCATAAGATTTTTACCTGATTTGGAATCGAAACCGGTTCGTTATTTTTTTTACTTTCTTCTATTAAATTGATTTCGAAATCAATTTTTTCGCCGCAAATAGAACTAAAAATAGAAGAGATCTGTTCTTTTGCGCTTTCAATCTGGCGTTTCTGATATTCAGAATTGATGGTTGTGGAGATTGTGTTTCCATTTGCAGTCCAGGCACCGGTTTGCATCAAAGCTGAACTTACAAGGGGATTGGAAACTGACAAGTCGCTTATGGTTTTTCCATAAAGGTTTTCGATGGAAATAGTTTTTCCGTCTTGTGTTGTTAAAGTTGCGTCAGTTTTGTGAACATCACTTGGCAAACCGGAATTGTCATCAGCTTCTACATAGTTTTGTGCAAACTCTTCCTGAATTTCCATCTGTTCTTCTGGAGAATAATCATCTTCAGGGGCAGCGGTGTCAGCCCATTCTTCATATGAGTCGATGTCTTGTTCAGGAATTGTTGCCGCTGTGTTTTTAGGCGGCACAGCTCCGCCATTATAAAAAGGGTTTGGTTCTTCCTTGTTGTCTCTTAATGCAGAAAAGGTCGGCATCCCCGTTGGTATGTTGGGAGGGGTGGCATTAAAAGAATCTTGCGATGCAGATGTCTCTGGAGAGGCATTATAATTCTCCTGAGACTGAGGTTGAACTGCCTGTTGTGCTACAGGTGAACTTGCGGGTGCCGCTGATGGGGCTGCCGCTGGAGAAGGAGCGGAAGCTGATGCAGAGGCAGGTGTAGCTGAGGCAGAGGCAGCAGGGGCGAAAGAGCCTCCCTGTGCATATGTTGAAGCCTGCGCAGTCGAACCAGCTGCTACTGAAGCAACAGGCGCAGCGCTTCCCATTAAAAGGTGCTGAGCCTTGTCGATGGCAGCCTTTACTTCTGCAGGACTTACATATTGCTTGAGCCAGCACAAACGGCTGAATGCAAGTTCCAGTTCGTATCTAGGAGAAATTGAATATCTTATGTCGCGATATAATTGAAGGAAAATCGAAACAGCCTGTTCTGTCTGGATAGTGTTCCATGAAGAAAGAACTTTCTGACTGTATCGTTCTGGAGATTGTCCCAAAAGGCTTTCTTTTGTAATTCCGTTTTTAATCAAGAGAAGGCTTCTGAGATAATCTGTGCTGTTTGAAATCAGTTGTTCAATGGAAATTCCTGACTGAAGGAAAGAATCCAGTTGGTTCATGGTTTCAGAAGGATTTTCGTCTACACAGCATTCAAAAATCGCATTGAGACGGTCAACTCCAAGGATTCCAAGCTTGTCTCTGATTTTATCGTAAGTGATGTGTCCCTGGCTAAAGGCAGCAACCTGGTCAAACAAGGTGTAACAGTCACGAACAGAACCGCCTGATTCCTTGGCAATCCAATAAAGGGCTTCGTCATCGGCCTGAATGTTCATTTCGGCGCAGGCGTCAGACAAAAGTGTCTTTAATTTTTCTATTGAAACAAGTCTAAAGTTGTACTGCTGACAACGTGATTTGATTGTCGCAGGAACTTTCTGGAGTTCTGTTGTAGCAAAGATAAAAATTACATGTGCAGGAGGCTCTTCGATTGTCTTTAAAAGTGCGTTAAAGGCACTTGTTGAGAGCATGTGGACTTCATCGATGATGTAAATCTTGTAGCGGCAGGTAGCAGGCGGGAACATTACTTCGTCTTTAATCTGTCGGACATCGTTTACACTTGTGTTTGAAGCACCATCGATTTCGATAACATCGAGGCTTGAGCTGTTGGTTATGGCTTTGCAGGATTCGCATTCACCGCAAGGTTCGCTTGTAGGGCCTTCAGAATGCTGGCAGTTTAATGCTTTTGCTAAAATTCGGGCAGAAGAGGTTTTTCCACATCCTCGTGGACCTGCAAAAAGGTATGCGTGAGCAATCTGTCCTGTCTTGATTGAGTTTTTTAAGGTCTCTGCAACAAATTCCTGGCCGGCAAGGTCTTCAAAATGTTGTGGTCGTCGGCGTGTTGCCGTAACTTCGTAAGCCATATTCCTCCCAAATATAGGATTTAATTCTATCAGATTTTGCGTGTTCTTGCTACTAATTTGAAAATAGTATACATTATATTAGTTTTTTGTTTGTAATTTACAATAGGAGCATATAATGGCTAATGATAAGAAATTAGATTTCACTATTAAGCAGCTTGGAGAATGTAAGATTAAATCTCCAATCGAATTGTCAACTGTAGTTGGTGACTGTTCTGCAAACTATGTACGCGATACTTCATTTGTTGTAAGCCAGGTGAACGTATTTGATGCATCTAAACCATTTACAACTGATAGTTCAAATCTTCTTCAGAAAGCCGGCCCTAGAGAATATATTTATTTTGATCCTAAAAAAGTAAAAGCAGGTATCTGTACTTGTGGTGGTCTTTGTCCTGGATTGAATGATGTAATCCGTGCCGTAGTTCGTTGTTTATGGAACCGCTACGGTGTTCGTGATATTGTTGGTTTTAGATTTGGTTATCGCGGTTTGTTCCAGGATACAATGGAAGAACCAATGAAGCTTACTCCGGATATCGTTGATGAAATCCACAAGATTGGAGGTTCTTTCATCGGAACTAGCCGTGG
Organism: Treponema sp.; assembly: GCA_017386165.1. GTDB lineage: Bacteria > Spirochaetota > Spirochaetia > Treponematales > Treponemataceae > Treponema_D. Next base: position 3,961 of record JAFNQK010000108.1, on the reverse strand, counting down.
TGGTGGAGAACGCATCCGTGATGCTGTTGATACAATCGAAAAACTAGGAATCAACCAGCTTTATGTAATTGGTGGAGACGGTACTCAGCATGGTGCCCTCACAATTGCCCGCGAAGTTGAAAAGCGCGGCCTCAAGTGTGCTGTAGTTGGTATTCCAAAAACTGTAGATAACGACTTCTTGTTGATTGACCGTTCATTCGGTTTTGAAACAGCTGTTCAGCAGGCAAAAGAAGCAATTGCTTCAATGCACATGGAAGCTCGTTCACAGTCAAACTGTGTTGCAGTAGTTAAACTTATGGGACGTGAATCAGGATTCATCGCCGCTGCTGCCGCTCTTGCAAGCCATGAAACAAACTTCTGTCTTATCCCAGAAGTTCCATTTGATATGGACGGTCCAAACGGATTCCTTGCAAACCTCGAAAAGCGCTTAAAGGATCATCACCATGCAGTAGTAGTTGTTGCAGAAGGTGCTGGTCAGGAATTGCTTGAAACAAGCGGTGCAACAGATGCTTCTGGAAACAAGCGCCTTGCTGATATCGGTATCTTCCTCCGTGATTCTATCAAGGCTTATATGGGTGCTAAGGGTATTCCTGTAGACCTCAAATACTGCGATCCAAGCTATCAGGTTCGTTCTGCAATCACAATTGCAAGTGACTCTGTATACTGCGAACGCCTTGGAAACAATGCCGTTCACGGTGCAATGGCTGGTAAAACAGAAATGGTTGTTGGACTTGTTCATGACAAGTTCGTTTACATTCCAACAGAAATGGCAATTGCAAGCCGCAACTTTGTAGATCCAGAAGGAGCTTTGTGGCGCGATGCTTTGGATGCTACAGGTCAGCCAATTCTCATGGTAAATGACATCGATTCTGCAAAAGAAAAAATGAAGAAAATGATTCAGAATTCATAAGTTCTGGACATTCAAAATAAGAGCAACGAGGCTGCTGTAAAGATTAACTTTATGGCAGCCTTTTTTTATTTTCACTTACAAATTAAATGTGTTATATTTAAATCATGCAGGAAGAACAGCAGACACATACTGGAGCCAGCGTAGTCGAGATTCCAGATTTAGAATTACCGCCACAGTGTAAAGTGGTTATTTTTAACGATGATTTTACGACCAAAGAATTTGTAGTAGAGATTCTTGTTCAAATATTTCATAAGAATAATGAAGAAGCTGTTTCTATCATGGAAAGTGTTCACAATGAGGGTAGTGGAGTTGTTGGAATTTATACATACGATATTGCAATGACCCGTACGCAGATGGCTACAGCCCGCGCTAGAAAAGCCGGATTTCCCCTCAGACTGGAGGTGCAGAAAGCATGAAAATCAGTTCAATTTTGGCAAAGGTTTTGACAGAAGCTCTTTTACGGGCAAAAAGAAGCAATCACGAGTTTTTGACTCCGGAACATATTCTTGCAAGCGGTTTGCAGACAGATCAGGTTCAGGAAATTTTGTCTAATGCCGGAGCAGACGGTTCGGCTCTTCAGTGCGATGTAGAAGTGTACCTTGAAAATCAGCTTCCGGTTCTTCCGACGGAGCCGGATCCAAATAAAAATCCTGTTGAATCAATCGGTTTTCAGTCTGTAATGAACAGAGCTGTTTTTCACTGCGTGTCCAGCAACCGTTCAATAGTTGATATTGCAGATGTTCTTATCAGCCTTTACGAAGAAAAAAATAATCACTGTTCGTATTTTATGAAGAAGAACGGAGTTGATAAAAACCGTTTGATTGAATCAGTCGTAAAATACAGATCAGAGAATAAAGAACCTGCTGACGATCCTAGTGTAAGCGGCGTAATTGTTGGCCCTCAGAATGTGCAGCAGCAGAATCAGCCTCAGCCTCGCCCTAAAAAAACGGCTCTGGAGAGATTTTGTACTGACATGACAAAGGCCGCAAAAAATGGTGAGTATGACAAGCTCGTTGGCCGTGAAGAAGAAATTGAACGCACAATTCAGATTTTGTGCCGCCGTGTTAAGAACAATCCTCTTCATGTTGGCGATGCCGGCGTCGGAAAAACTGCTGTAACTCAGGGGCTTGTACAGCGCATTGTAGAAGGAAATGTTCCTGATATACTGAAAGAGAGCAATGTGTATTCTCTTGATTTGGGACTTCTTTTGGCGGGGGCAAAATTCCGCGGTGACTTTGAAGAGCGACTTCATGCTGTTGTGGATGAACTTGTAAACAAAAAAAATGCAATTCTGTTTATTGATGAAATCCATATGATTATGGGAGCCGGTACAAACGGAAACTCTGCAACTGATGCCGCAAACCTCTTAAAGCCAGTTCTTTCAACTGGCAAAATCCGGGTAATCGGTTCTACAACCTTTGAAGAATACTCCAAGAATTTTGAAAAAGACCGTGCTCTTGCCCGTCGTTTCCAGAAAATTGATATCGTCGAACCTTCTGTGGAACAGTCTTACAAAATTGTAAACGGTCTTTTGGATAAGTACGAAACCTTCCATAAAGTAAAATATCAGAAGAGTGCCGTCGAAGCGGCGGTAAATCTTTCTGTTCAATATCTGACAGACAGACGGCTCCCGGATAAGGCAATCGACATCATCGATGAAGCCGGAAGTTATGTAAAAATCCATAAGGGAACAACGGTTACTGTTTCTACAATTAAGAAAATCGTTTCTAAAATGGCGCGGGTACCGCTTGAAACTGTCACTGGCGGCGAAAAAGAAAATCTCGTAACCCTTGAAAATCGTCTTAAAGAACAGATTTTTGGCCAGGACAAGGCTGTTGAAGCGGTTGTTAAGGCTGTAAAACGAAGTCGTGCGGGGCTTAAAAATCCTGACAAGCCGGATGCAAGCTTTTTGTTTGTTGGTCCTACCGGTGTCGGAAAAACTGAACTTGCCCGCGCTCTTGCTTCTTCCCTCGGCGTGAATCTTTTGCGCTACGATATGAGTGAATATCAGGAACGCCATACCGTGAGCCGCTTGATTGGTTCTCCAGCCGGTTATGTGGGCTATGAAACCGGCGGACTTTTAACGGACGATGTTCGAAAAAATCCTCATGCAGTAATTCTCTTTGACGAAATCGAAAAAGCTCATCCTGATATCTACAATGTATTTTTGCAGGTGATGGATTACGGCTTTTTGACTGATAACCAGGGAAGAAAGGCTGATTTTAGAAACTGCATAATCATCATGACAAGTAATGCCGGTGCCCGTGACCTTGAAAAATCAAAGGTGGGCTTTGGCGACCAGATAATTGACCTGGTAAGCGATACTGCAGGTCTCAAAGAAGCGGTTGAAAAAGAATTTACTCCGGAGTTCCGAAACCGTCTTGATGCGGTTGTTACCTTTGGTCATCTTGAAAAAGAAGTGGTTCTTGATGTTGTCCGCAAGGAATGCAAAAAACTCGCAGACCGCCTCAGTGCCAAAAAAGTGCGTCTTATGGTTACCCCGGACTGCCAGGAATACCTTGTGGAACAGGGCTACAACCGCACTATGGGTGCCCGAAATATTGCCCGTGTAATAGATGAAAAGATTGCCACTCCTCTGGTAGATGAAGTGCTTTTTGGTTCTCTGAGTCACGGCGGCGCCGTAGTAGCCGATGTATCAGACGGTGAGGTACGTTTTATTTTTGAAGGTGACTTCTCCGCAGATTCCTCTGTACTCCTAAAGCTCGAAGAACCGGTTTCTATTGATTTCAACCATTAAAAAAGGTACTATAAAACCATGAATGCTATTATAACAGTTGTAGGAAGTGACAAGGTCGGAATCATTGCAAATGTAAGTTCTTTCCTTGCCGAACATAAAGTAAATATCGAAGATATTACTCAGACAATCTTGAGCGGAAACTTTGTTATGATGATGATGGTCAGCTTTGAAAATGCAGATATCGACATCGACGGTCTTCGCAATGAACTCAGCAAAAAAGCAGAACAGATGGGCGTTGAAATCAACTTGATGAGCGAAAAAGTATTCAGCGCAATGCACCGAGTTTAATTATT
>JAFNQK010000107.1 GCA_017386165.1 Treponema sp. | reverse complement strand
GTTACAAGGGATGCATAGTCGTCTGTAATTTCTTCGTCTGCGTAGATTAAAAGAATCTGTTCTTCATCGCCGCATAAAACGCTTGCGCATGCAGTTTCAAGTCCGTCATAAAAATTCTGATTGTCAGGAAAAAGAACTGAATATCCGCTTTTTAGCTTCATTGCGAGGGAAGATTGTCCTACAGGAGTGTTAAAAACAGCGAGGGAGAAGGTAGCCGGAAGAATTTCCTGGTCATCAAAAAGCTGTTGAACAATCTGGTACTGGCGGTTGATTTCGCCTCTGTTGGAGATTAAAAACTGTTTAATATCTCCACAATTTGATTTTTCCATCTGGTCATGAATTACCTGAATAACCATTTTCGTAATTTGACTAAGGCGTCTTCTGAATAATGGCGGTGTAAAATCCAGTGATGGAGTTTCTGTACAAATTGTCGGTTTAGTAAAAAATAAAGAATTCACTCCTTGAATATACCCTAATTAGTAGAAAATGAAAAGAATAATCGTTATAATGAAAAAATATGGAAGAACTTAAAACAGAACTTAAACAATTTTTGATTGACACATTAAACATTGAAGACATCACTGTAGAAGATATTAAAGATGATGAACCAATTTTTACAGAAGGATTGGGACTCGATTCTATTGATGCCCTCGAACTTGGCGTTGCCTTAAAGAAAAAGTATGGAGTTAAATTCTCAACAGAAAATGCAGATAACCGTGCATATTTCGCTTCTGTTAGTACTCTTGCAGACTTTATCCAGAAAGAGCGCTCAAAGTGAAAACTTTTTTCAAAGTGCTGATGGGTGTACTACTGGCGGTTTATCCGGTAATCATCTTTCTGGCACTTGTAGTTTTTAAACTGCCTGTAAAAATAGTTTCGCTCATAATTATGGGCTTTGGGTTTGCTTCGCTTATATCTCTTACTTCATCAAAAAATAAAAAAATTAGTTTTGAATCCCTTAGACCATTTTTATCCGCTCTGTTGTTGCTTGGAGCAGGAATTGCCTGTTTTTTTACAAATCAGGCTTTATTTTTAAAATTATATGCGGTAGTAATAAGTCTTTCGATGCTCATGTTTTTCGGAAGCACCCTTATTTTTCCGCCAAATATTATTTTCAGATTTGCAACTTTAAGTGATAAATCTATTAAAGGTTCAATACATCAAAATGCAATAGAACGTTACTGTCGTAATGTCTGTATAATTTGGTGTATTTTCTTTATTTTAAACGGAAGTGCCTGCGCCTTTGTTGCTCTCTTTAATTTTGGAAGTGAAGAGCTGAATTACAAAATCTGGTCACTGTATACAGGCGGCATTTCTTATGTATTAATGGGTTTGTTATTTGCAGTAGAATATATTGTAAGGAGAATTGTAAATAGTAAAATGAAAAAGCCTTATTCAATCAGCAATTTTACACATGACTGCAGAACGGATGATACTATCCTCTGTTATGAAGGAAAATATTCTGACGGTATTTACAAAACCTGGAAGGATTTTCTCGTTGATACAGCAAAATTCCGTGCATACCTTAATTCTCGTCCTGAGACAGAATACATTCTTCACTGCGAAGATTACTGGCTGTTCCTTGTGACTTTTGTTTCTTTGCTTCAGTGCAAAAAGCGGGTTCACCTTGTTCAGAATACAGCTGATTATTTTATCGATGAAATCAAAAAAGAAGGATTCGTTTTCCTTTCTGACCAGAAGCTTGATTCTGCTTTATATATAGAAAAGATTCTTGAAGAACAGAAAACTCCTTCAGAATCAGAAATTCGTTGTTCTCCAAAAATCGTAGCAGAAGAAACTGACATCCGCATGTACACAAGTGGTAGTACCGGAAAGCCAAAGGCTGTTCAGCAGCGTCTCAAAGAATTTGAAGAAGATAACGGCTTTATTATCAGCAAGTTTGGATATAAGTTTGAAGATAAATACCTTGTAACAACAGTCAGCCAGCATCATATTTACGGCTTCTTGTTTGGTATTTCTCTTCCATTTACAATTGCACTTCCTTTCCGACGCAAGCGCATCGAGTTTCCGGATGAATTTGATTCTTTGATAGACGGTGAATATGCAATCATTGCAACTCCTGCTTTCTTAAAGCGCACTAACGAGAGCAAGACTAAGCTCCCTCTCAAAAACTGCGAAATTTTCAGCAGTGGCGGTATGCTTCTTCCTGAAGTCGCAAAAAAATCAAATGATGTATTTGGTTCCTGGCCAATTGAAGTTTACGGTTCGACAGAAACTAGCGGTATCGCATGGCGTGTTTCCCGGGACGGACTTGAATGGACTCCTTTTGAAAATGCAAAAGTATGGAAGGATGAAGAAGGCTGTCTTCGCATTATTTCTCCATATATAAAGGATCCAAATGGATTTGCAACAGCTGATATGGTTGATATGCTTGATGATGGCCGTTTCCTGTTAAAAGGCCGCAAGGATTCTATCGTTAAAATAGAAGAAAAGCGTATTTCTATGACCGAAGTAGAAAACCGTATCCTTGAAACAGGTCTTGTTCATGATGTAAAGGTAATCGCCCTTGAAGATGAACACCGTCAGTATCTTGCAGCAGTAATTGAATTAAATGACGAAGGAAAAGCTAAGTTTAAGGATGAAAGAAAAATCGTTCTCAATAAATTTTTCCATGATTATTTGTTGAAACATTTTGAAAATGTTGTAATTCCTAAACGCTGGCGCTTTGTAGAAAAAATTCCAACAGATGTTCAGGGAAAAAAGCATCTTACAGAAATCCAGGCTTTGTTCAAGGATTCAAAGGACGAATAAATGCAAAATAAATTCTGTTTTATTATTCCTGTTTATAATCATGGGGCTACAGTTGAAGCCGTTCTTACTTCTCTCAAACCATATGGATTTCCGATTATCGTAGTTGATGATGGAAATGACCAGCGTAATAAGGATTTGATTCTTGCAGCTGTTAAAAAGTTTGACGGAGTTTCTCTCGTAACTGCCAGAAAGAACGGCGGCAAAGGAAAGGCTTTTGCTCTTGGTATCCGCGAAGCTAATCGAATGGGCTATACCCACGCTTTTCAGATTGATGCAGACGGTCAGCATGACAGCAACTGCTGTTCTTCTTTTATACAGGCCTCAGAAGAAAATCCTAAAGCGATAATTTGTGGTGTTCCAGTTTTTGATTCTTCTGTACCAGAACATCGTAAAAACGGAAGAAAAATCAGCAATAATTACGGTAAGTTTGTTGCCTTAAATGGAAATGTTGGAGATATTCTCTGCGGTTGTCGTATTTATCCGGTTGATGTTTACATTAAGATTCTTAATCAGCATGCAATCATTGACAGCCGTATGGCTTTTGATATCGATATTTTGATTCATTATCTCTGGAAAGGTGTTGAAGAAATAAATCTTCCGGTAAATGTAACTTATCCGCAGGATGGTGTGTCAAACTTTAGAATGGTAAGAGATAATCTTCACATCGCGGCGGCATATACCCGCCTTACAATTGGAATGATTTTCAGATTACCAAAACTCCTTTATTTTATGGCAAAGAGACATTCTAAAAAACAGGAAAAATAAAATGAAAAATCAGGCACATTGGTCAAATCAAAAGGAAGTAGTTCATTCTTCAAGACCGATTAGATTTACAATATGGCTATCTCGACATCTGCCACATTGGTTTATGATGTGCGTTGCTTTTGGTGTTAGCGTTTTTTATTTTCTTTTTGCACCTCGTGTACGTGCTTATTGTAAGCTTTATCAGAAAAATCTGTGCGAGTTTTATGGTAAAGATTTTAAGTTCAAAAAAAGTTCTTTTAAGCAGATTTATGCATTTGCAATCAGCTTTATAGAAAAGATTGAAGTCTGGTTAAAAAAGTTTTCTACTGATTCCCTTGAGTTCAGAAAAGACGACATCGATCTTCTTGTTGAGTCGCTAAAACAGAAAAAGGGTGCATTCTTGATTTGTTCTCACATGGGGAACATGGATATTATCCGCAGTATTGCAAGTCAGACTGAAGTTGTAGCCGGAAGAAAATTTAAGGTTGTTCCAATCATGGATGTAAATGTTAATTCCATGTTTACAGCCTCTATGAAACAGGCCAACAGCCACATTTACGAAGATTTTATAGATGCAAGCAATATCGGTATCGAGGCTGTTGAAAAAATGCAGACAACTCTTGAAGATGGTTCCCTGATTTTTAGTTCAGGGGATAGAACCGGGGCAAATTCTTCTAGAACTGTTCAGGTGCCTTTTTTGGGAAAGGAAGCTTTATTTCCGTACGGAACATTCTTTATTCCAACTTTGCTTGAAACTGATGTTTACTATATGTTCAGTATTCGCAATCCGGATTTTAAGTGTTACAGCAAACACTCAGTATATGTATACAAATCTAAAGTAAACCTGAATGTTCCTCGCGGTAAACGTGATCAGGCTATAAAAGAAATGATTATGGAATATTCTCATATACTTGAAGAGCTTGCAAAAGAACATCCATACCAGTGGTTTAACTTTTTTGATTTCTGGAATCTCGATTCTGCTAAAAATGTATGAAAAAACTAACTTCTAAAGCGTATTTTGGTATTTTTGTTGCCCTGAACTGTTTTGTGTTTCTGGGCTTTTTGATTTATATTCTTGCGGGAAATACTGTTAAACTTGATGCAGATTTATTCAATATGACTCCGAGCAATTCTGCAAGCAAGGTTTATAGAATTGCAGATCAGGCCGTAAGCGGCAACTCCGGAAAGTCAGTTTCGATTCTTGTCCGTCATAAGGATTTTGCCGAGGCAAAAAAAGCGGCTGTTGCTTCTTATGATGCCTTAAAAGAAAGCGATAATTTTGAAAATCTGGTACTTTATTCTGATAATTCAAGCTTTAGTTCCGCCATGGATTTTATGTATGAATGGACTCCTGTTCTTTTGAATGAAGAAGTTCAGAAATCTCTTAATGATTCTGGTGCCCGTGAAGATTTTATTCTTGAGCAGACTGAAAAAATCTTTAATCCTTTTAGTCTTGCAGATTTGAGCCGCCTTTCAGAAGATCCTTTTTTAGTTACAGAATCAGTTATCAACGATTTTATGAAGTTTCTGCAGGACACAGGAACCAATTTTTCTCCAAAAGACAATGTTCTTGCCACCCAGTTTGAAGGCGACTGGTACATCCTTATGACTGCCACCTTAAGCAGTAAGGGGGCAAAGCTTGCCGGTAAGGACGGTGCTGTTCCTGAGATTTACAAGGTTTGTTCTGCGTTGGAAAAAGACGGGGTTTACTTTGTATATTCCGGAACTCCTTTCCACAGTTATCACAGTTCCAGCAAGGCAAATCTTGAAATATCGATTATTTCTACCGTGTCCATGCTTATTGTTCTTGTGATTCTGATTTTGACTTTTAAGAGCATCAAGCCGGTTTTGTTTTCAATGCTGGCGATTACACTTTCAGTTTTGACGGCTTTTTGTTCAACACACATGGTGTTTGGGAACATTCATGTCATGACTCTCGTTTTTGGAACCTGTCTCATTGGTTCCTGCATCGATTACAGCATTCATTATTTTATTCAGTGGAAGTTTAATACAACGCTGGATGATGGAGCCAAGATTCGTTCTTATTGCATCAAGTCCATGAGTCTAGCCCTTTTGTCCACCGAGATTTGTTTCTTGTTCCTTGTTTTTGCGCCATTTATGCTCTTAAAGCAGATGGCGTTTTTCTGCCTCTCAGGAATTTTAAGTTCCTTTGTAACTACAATTTGTTTGTATCCGTCCCTAAAACTTCCTCAAAACAGAGTTGAATTAAAGGTGCCTTTGTTTATAGAAAATACTCTCAAAAAGGCTGAAAAGCTTCCGCTCCAGAAGATTATTGCCGTATCAATTGTTGCTTTTAGTGTGCTTGTAATCGGTATCAGGTTCAAAAGCTTTGGCATTAACAATAATATTGCCCGGCTTTACCAGATGCAGGGGCGGTTAAAGGATGATACGATTCTTGCAAGCCGTGTAATGAATTACACTTATTCCAACTGGCTGATTCTTTCCTGTGATTCTGAAGAAGAACTTTTTGAACTTGATGAAGAAATCGGCTCTGAACTTGGTGACGGTTATATTTCTACAACCAAGTTTATTCCAAGTGGAAAGAAGCAGCAGGAGTCTTTTGATTCTTACAAAAAGCTTTTGCCATATTTGAGCGATCAGGCTGAAATGACGGGGCTGGATTTAGCTGATGTAAAGGCATTTAAATCTAAGTTAAAGGATTTTGAAACCAGGCGACTGAATCCGGATTCTGAGATTCCTGGTTTTATGCGTAACTTTGTGGATATGCTTTATCTTGGTAAGGTTGACGACAAATATTGCTCGATAATTCTTCCGACAAATGCAAAAACTGCGGAGAAAATCGTAGAAATCGCTCAAAATAATCCAAATGTCTTTTATGAAAATAAGGTCCAGGATATTAATACCCAGCTGGACAAGCTTTCAAAGATGATTTTTGTTCTTCTGCTTATTGCTGTGGTGATTCTGTTTGTAGTTCTCCTGTTCTTCTATTCGTTTAAGAATGTTTTGAAAATTGTGGTTACTCCGTTGATTGGGCTTTTGTTTATCTGCGCTGTGTTCACCCTTTTGGGCCGCAAGATTGACTTCTTCTGTGTTACAGGAATGATTCTTGTGTTTGGTCTCGGTCTGGATTATATTATCTATAAAGTTACAAATGCCGCTAATGCCGAAGAAGATTTTTCTATAATATTATCTTTTGTGACTACCGTTTTGTCCTTTGGGACTCTTGGGCTCAGCTCCTTTGTTCCGGTTCAGACTATGGGACTTGCAATTTTTGTCGGATTGCTGGCATCATTCTTTTGCGTTATATTTAATAAGGAATAAATTATGTTACATCTTTCAAAACCAGGCTTGATTTGCTGTGCAGGAAACTCTGCTGCAGAATTGTGGGATAATATTTGCAATTATTCAAAATCTTTCTTTTCTTATGTTCCTTTTACTTCAGAACGAAGTTTGTATGCAGGCATCATTGATGATTCTAGCTTGCCTGATTCAAAAGAAGAATACAAAAGTCATCTTACAAAGATTCATTCCTGGGCTATAGGTCAGATTGAAGCTGAAATTGAAGAAGCTGTTTCTCTGTACGGAAAAGAACGCATTGGTGTCTTTATCGGTACCTGCGATAACGGCAGTGAATTTTCTGAAGTTTCTTATAAAAAGGGCGAGTTTGGTACCGGTTATCAGAACCACACTCAGTACCCAAGCTATATTCCAGAATTGATTAAGGCCCGCTACGGTTTTGGAGGTTCTGCCGTAACTATTAATACGGCATGTTCTTCTAGTGCACAGGTTTTTATCCGTGCAAGTCAGATGATTAATGCGGGGATTATCGATGCAGCAATCGTTGGCGGTATTGATTTGACTTCCAGCAATGTTGCGCTGGGATTTGATTCCCTTAAATCTGTTTCAAGCGAGCCGACAAATCCGATGAGTGCAAACAGACACGGACTTACACTGGGCGAAGCGGCCGTTTATTTTGTTCTTTCTAAAGATAAACTTAACTGTTCAGAAATCGACTATGTCTTAAAAGGCTATGGCGAATGCAGTGACGCATATCATATGACAAGTCCTGACCCAGAAGGAAAGGGTGCCGCTCAGGCTATGACTCTTGCCCTTGCAAAAGCCGGATTAAAGCCAGCGGATATTGATTACGTAAATCTCCACGGAACTGGAACCCGCTTTAACGATTCAATGGAAGATATCGCTGTTGATGCGGTATACGGTTCTTACAAGGTGCCCGTTAGTTCTACAAAATCTATAACAGGTCATACTCTCGGTGCGGCAGGAGCTTTAGAGGCCGCTGTCTGCTACGAGACAATTTTGAATAAAACAACTTATCCTGCTCAGGTTTGGGACGGTGACTTTGATCCAGAAATTCCAAAATTGAACATCATCGATAAAAACAACAATAAGGCCATCAAGCCCGTAAAAAACTGCATGAGCAATTCCTTTGCTTTTGGCGGATCTAATTCATCTCTGGTGTTTGGGGTGGAAGAATAAATCTTTAGTTAAACAACGTCTTCTGTTCTTCTGTTAATGCGTCCTGGTAGTGAACCTGAGAAAAATTGAAGGTGATTTCGGAATTGTTGGTTTGCTTCATTGTGTAGCCGGCAAGGTCGGCATCTTCTTCGGTGAAGGTTCCAAAAAGGTCAAAGGATTTGAGTGCTTGAGAAATCTGGCTGTTCTTTGGCTTTAGTGAAATAAACCATTCGTTTCCGTTTGTGGAAAAATCCTGTTCAAAATTTTCTTGTATCATTTCTGTGTCGCTTGCAAGAACGCTCATAAAAATGGTTGAAATGCTCTTAAAAGTTTCGTCGCTTCCGAGAGTTGTTACCTTGCCAGTAGAAGAAATCTGTTTTACAAAGTCTCTGCAAATGATTGTGGTAGATTTATAAGGTTTCTGCGCAAAGAGAGCAACGCCGTCGGTACAGAAAAGATAAGTTCCTTCTGATTTTAGAGTCCTTGTTCCAGATGAAAGGGTAATTTTATTAATCTGCTGATAATTCCCGGTAGAAATGTTTTTCTGAGAAACCTTAGTCAAAATAAATTCCGCATCCTGGGCAAAACAAAAAGTCGAAATAAAAAAACAAACTGTACTAACTAAAGCGATTTTGAAAGTTTTCATAATTGTAAGTATACACATAATCGGGGGTTTGGCTAGGGGAGGTGTTTGAGAAGAATGGTTGATTAAAATGTGTGTTTCTATCAAAATGATAGTATGAAAAAGTTGATTTTATTAATTGTGTTTTTGTTTTTTACCGTTAATTGTCATGCCCAGGATAACAAAGTAGGTCTTTTTGCCGGTGTGATGAGTTATAGTGTAGAAAATCCTGTTAGGGGCTTATTTGGCTTGGCTTACGAGCGCAATCTTGTGGATATTAAAGATATGAGTATTTTGACTGAGGTCGATATTGGAATATCGCCACTAGTAAACTTTTATGCCTTGAACTTAGATTTAATTGTTAATTTTAATTTAGAAGAACATAATTTTAGGGCTATATTTGCTCCTTTATATTATATGGATTTTGGAAAATTATTTAGACCTGAGCCCTGGATAAATTATTCCATGGGGGCAGGAGTTGCCTATCAATGGGAATTTATTGAAGACAGTTTTCTTGAAGTGAAAGTTGTTTTAGGTATTCCTATTTATGAGAAAGAGAAATCAACTAATATAGTTATTTTGCTTGGTTCAAAAAAACAATTTTAAGAGGATATTATGAAAAAGTTAGTAATTTGTATTTTAAGTTTATTTTTGTCAGTTAATTTATTTTCACAAGAAAATGTTCAATCAGAAGAGAATAATACTGATTCTAAAAATAAAATTTCGATTACAAAAAATAATGTAAAGGTAACGATTGAAGAATTAATCGAAGAGAAAAAAAATGGTTACAATCCGACTGTAAATTTAACCTTTTATCTTCCATCTTTATTAGGAGAAGTATGTGGTTCTAGTCCTTATATGGGAATAAGACAGAATGTTTCTGAAGTATTGAATGTAGCTTCATTTAATATAGAATCAAAAGTTGATATAAAGACTTTTGGACGTTTTGGATTTAGCTGGAGTTTTGCCCTATCTCCGTATTTTGAAACACAATTGGCAGATGGTTTTGATAATAAATATTCCGGACTAGGACTTTCTCTTGGTGCAGGTGTATATCTTCATCCATTTTCTAAAGATGTTCCCTGTATATCAGGACTTACATTTAATTTTTATCCAATGTACAAGCAGTATATAGTTTTTAATGGTGTAAATTATTTGAACTGGAAACTTGCTTGGGATTGTGGTTATACATTCTCCCTTGGTCAATTATTTTCCGTTTACCCATATTTTAGACGGGTATATGGTTTTGGACCTGATACTTTCATGAAAAGCTTTGATTTTGGAATTGCTATAGGAATTTACTTTCACAGACTTTAAAAAGTCACTATACTATCCACTATGTCTGGATTTTATGATTTTTATGATGTAGTTGTTGTTGGGGCTGGTCATGCTGGCGTTGAGGCGGCATTGGCTAGTGCTCGTATGGGGCTCAAGACTCTTGCGATTACTCAGACTCCTGATTCAATCGGACGAATGAGCTGTAATCCTTCTATTGGTGGTATTGCCAAAGGAAACATTGTTCGCGAGATTGATGCCCTTGGCGGTGAGATGGCTAAGCTTATCGATCACAGCATGATTCAGTTCAGAATGCTCAATAAGAGCCGTGGTCCTGCAGTTCAGGCTCCTCGAAGTCAGGCAGACAAAATTACTTATTCAATGCTTGCCCGCAAAACTCTTGAAACTACACCAAATCTTTATACTTTGATGGATACCGTAATCGATATCCTTACAACAGAAACAACAACTCCTCTCCCTCCAGATTCAGACAGCAGCGCAGAAGTGGGAACAATTCCGGGCGAAACCCGCGGTTTTACAGCCAGCAACGAATCCAGTGAAAATTACGCTCTTCCGGCAGCCCGCAGTGGAATGCGTCAGAAGGTAACCGGTGTTGTAACAGAACGTGGTCGCGTTATTCCTTGTCGTGCGGTAGTTTTGACAACAGGAACTTTTTTGGGCGGTCGCATTTTTATCGGTGAATACGATGCTCCTTGTGGCCGTGTGGGCGAACCTGCTGCATACGGACTTACAGCAAGTCTTCATCGATTGGGATTTACAACAGGACGCTTAAAGACTGGAACTCCTCCTCGAATCTTAAAATCTACAATCGATTTTTCAAAATTAGAAGAAAATCCCGGGGATTCAGAAGTTGTGCCTTTCAGTTTTGATACTGAAAAAGTAGAACGACCTCTTGTTCCTTGTCATGTGGTTTACACAAACGAAGAAACTCATAAAATCATCAGAGAAAATATCGGCCGTTCTCCACTTTATAGCGGTAAAATCAGCGGAATCGGTCCCCGCTACTGTCCAAGTATCGAGGACAAGGTAATGCGATTTGCAGAACGGGAGCGCCATCAGATTTTTGTTGAACCGGAAGGTCTTGAAACTGATGAAATGTATCTAAATGGTCTCAGTTCATCACTCCC
>JAFNQK010000106.1 GCA_017386165.1 Treponema sp. | reverse complement strand
TGTTTCTGCGATTATTTCAGAAATTTTTTCAGCACAGTTTCTTTTCTGCTCTTCGCTTCTTCCCGGAAAACATTTTATTTCTACATGCGGCATTTTCTTCCCCCTTTTTTTATGCTTCAATAAAAATTAATAGCGATGTTTGAAATACTTTTTTTTGATTGAATGATTTATGATTACTAAAATCGCTATGCCGAAGCAGAGAGCGATTACGATTCCTACGCTGATACGGATGTTGAATAAACCGATTATCGCAGCAATCAACCAGCATATTCCATAGACCAACCACATGGTTCCATTGGCGCGATTATATTTTTTTACATCAGTTATTGAATCGGCAGAGATTTTTTCACCTGCCCAAAAGTTAATGGGTTTTTTGGATAAAAAAGCATATATCGAAAATGCAATGTAAGCTAGGGCACAAACCAAAATGCTCGCAAAATAAATGATTGTACCTGATTCCATTAATATGCCTCCTGTTTCGGTTTAGACCCAACCAATTTTATTTGCTTCAATATTGGGAAAAATCTTTTGCATCATAATATGATTTTGCGTTTGGAAATTTATAACGCATATATTTCTATAATACTGGGATTCGGCAAATTTTCAAGATATTGCATGTAGTGTTTGCTATCTTGCTTGACAAGTTAGCAATAGATAACATAAAATATTTAAAAGAGGCGAATTATGAATAAGATGTATTTTGTTTTTTCATGCTTGGGCTTTATCGGCGGACTTCTCTGCTGCGCGGGAGACATTTTTTTTGATTTGAAAGGACGCGGTAACGAAAAGCTTGGGACTTCGAAAAACATCGACAGCAACTGGATCAAAATGGCGGACTGGAGATTCGGTCTTTCCATTGCACTTGCGTTGGTCGGGGATTCTCTTGTGTGCCTTGGATTTTATTCGCTTGGCATGCAGATTGCGGCGACGCATACTGTGCTCGGTTATCTTACTTTGGGCTTCGGATATTTCGGTTCTTTTGCCGGAATCCTGATTCATACCATGTGCTGCATTCAGGCTTTGATTTACAAGGGTGCAATGAAACGCGGCTCTCTTGAAATTGCAGATGACATTCTTGAAAAAATCTACAGGCAGGTTGCAGTTCCATTTTTAGCTGGCTACATGATTCTTCTTGCGCCCACAGTTACCGTGATTGTTGCGATTTTAAACGGCGCACTCAACGTTCCGAAATTTTGCGTCCTCTTGAATCCGCTTGTGTTTTTGATTGTTGGCATAAGTTTTAGAAAAATCAATCCAAAAACATTTCAGGATTTACCGGGAATCATAATGCCGAGCCTTGGACTTTCGATGTTCGGTTTGATTGGAATGTTGAATCTAGGGTAGACTGCGGTGGAATATGTGGAGTGCAAAAAATGAAAGATGCATCAAAAATCTTAAAAGGAAAAAAATTCATAAAAAAAGAAATCGAAAAAAAACTTGGTTCTGAAATGTGTGCGGAAGTGTGGAATCTGGCGCATGAAAAACTCGATGCGATGCTTGAAAAATATACGGGACTTCCAAAAGGCGTTGAAG
>JAFNQK010000105.1 GCA_017386165.1 Treponema sp. | reverse complement strand
GCTGCACCTTCTTTTCGGGCAAGCATAATTAAATCTCTGTCGTTGTTAGTGCCAGTAGAAAATCGCCACTCCGTGACAGGCTGAAATGACCAAAAACTGACAAACGAAAAAAGCCATTATCAAATTCGTTCAGAAATCCTAAAATGATATTTGACCAAAAATCTCATCGAAGGAGAACTATGAATGAACAAAATAATAATGGCTCTAGAATGAGTTTATCACAAGCGCTGGATCTTATTAAGAGCCGTGAAGGGAAAAACTATGACAATGAAAAAGTCAATCTTGCAGAACTTCAGCGGCTTACCGGGATAACAAGAGCAAAACTGCGAAGGCTGAAAAAGAATGGTTTTGTCGAAAAAGAAAACGGCAACAAGGGGAGGAAAGCAAATGACACAGTCCTTACAGGATACACATCTGTCCTTGATAATTTCCTGAGAAGCAATCTGACCAATTCACAAGTCTGTTATGAGCGGTTAATTGAACTCGGCTACAAAGGGAGCTGGAGTACAGTCCGTGCATATATTGCAAGACACAAAGACCTGATTCCGGCTGCAAGACAGATTGTCACTCCGCAGGGAAACCGAGGGAGACGATTTTCCACAGAGCCAGGCCAGAGCTATCAGATGGACTGGGGGTTTGTAAATGTACTTTCAGAAAACGGAGATATCATCCGTGCTGCATGTTTTGCGATGATTTGTCATCACTGTGGCCAGAGATTCATAGAGTTCTTTCCGAATGCAAAGCAGGAGAATCTTTTCATCGGAATGCTCCATGCTTTCAAGTACATGGGAATCCCGAAAACCGTTCTTACCGACAACATGAAGTCCGTCGTAATAAAAAGAGATTCTGACGGGAGACCAATCTGGAATCATGATTATGAAGTTTTCATGAAAGTTGTCGGCTTTGAAACCAGGCTCTGCAAGCCTTATCATCCGTTTACCAAGGGAAAAGTTGAAAGACTTGTTCAGTTTGTAAAAGGACACTTCCTTGCCGGCAGAACATTCATGAATGTCACAGACCTGAATGAACAGGCACTGAACTGGTGCAACAGCCAGAATTCAGCATATCACAAAGCTCTAGATATGATTCCTAATGATGTTCACTGGGAAAAGTGTGGTAAGGTCGCAGTCGAGCTTAAAAAGCGTGAGGAGTTGTTTGTTTATCTGTGTCCGGCAAGACGAATATCGTTTGACGGATTTGTAAACTATGAAGGCAGACGTTTCGGTGTTCCGTATACTTACACACAGAAAACAGTACATGTATACAGGCACGGCCGTGAGCTTCTGATTTATTCAGCAGACATGAAGCAGAAGCTTGCAACGCATGAGGTTACCTGGAGTCGAAGGGACAGTTACTGCAAGGACCAGTATGCAAATCCCGAGCAGCCGGAAGAGTTTCCTACAGCAAATATAAAGACACTGATTGAGCAGATTGCACAGCCACAGGAAGATGATTACTTTGACCAGTTTGATTTCAGCGGAGGCGATGATGAACAGTAATATTGTCTCTTCCCTTGAAAAAAGTCTTTCCGTTCTGAAACTGAAGATTTCAACAGACGAAGTTGCTTCTTACATGATTGAAACTGACTTCTCTGAGCAACAGATGCAGGCGGTCAGTGACGTATTTGCTGAATTTGCACGGAGAAAGGAAGAAGCTTCCGTAAACTTTCTTCTGAAATGTTCAAGATTGGCAATGAAGAATCCCAAGACCTTTGAAAATTTTGACTTTTCTGAACTTTCCGGGAAAGGTGTAGAAAAACTCCGTTCAATAACTACAATTGCCCCAATTTATGCGCACAGGAATCTTGCGTTTATTGGGCCAGCAGGAACTGGTAAGACACATCTTGCAATGGCGTTCGGATACGAGTGCTGCAGAAAAATGATGAAGACATATTTCGTGAAAATGACTGAACTGAACGATATGTTTACGGAAGCCAGAAAGTATGGACGTGAAAACAGAGTCATTAGTTCTCTTGTAAAGCCGTCATGTCTTATCATTGATGAAGTCGGCTACTGCAATTTTGATGTTGAAAACACAAGGCTTTTCTTTGATATGATTGACCGCCGTTACAACAAGGAAGGCTGTTACAACATTATCTTCACAAGCAACAAGCAGCCCAAATACTGGAAGCAGTGCTTTGCAGAAGAAGAAACGCTCAAGTGTGCAATGGACAGAATCTTTGATGATGTAATGATTTTCAATTTTTCTGGTTCAAGCCACCGTGGCCAGAACCGCGAAGCTTTTAATCTGACTACAAAAAAGGTAAAAACTGTTTCTGACAGTCTTCAGGAAATCGAATAATTAGGGGTGTAAGATGAGATTTTTGGTCATTTTCTCTTGTCACTTTTTGGCTTTTTTCGCCTGTCACGGAATGGTCAAAATCGCCTGGCACTAACAGTAGTGGTTTTCCACGGAGTTTTACTAAGATTAATCCAGGCAACACAGGAAAGCCCTTCTACAACTTGCTCATAAGAAAGAGCTTCTGTATATTGAATCTGATTTTTAAGCGAATAAGCAATGGCCGCAACCTTAAGCCAGGTTTTATTCAAGCCGTTTTCATAATGATATTTCAAATCGCGGATAATATCAAAAAAGTCAAAATCACAGTCCGCAGGTGAATTGGTTTGCTCGTCCCATTCAGCATACGGTTCTTTTAAGATGAAAGCAATTTTAAAACTTGATTTTGCGTATGCTTCTGGGAAGAGAATTCCGTCCTTCATGCAACAGGAAAGAAGTGGGTATTTTTGGAGGACGGTGGATTGAATCGTAAAAAATAGAGTATTTTTCAAATACATCGTCCTAACATGAGTTTAGTTTTCTTGAGAATTTTTAACATTCTCAGTTTCTTCTTCCAAACTTTCCCATTCTATTTCATAAGTAATACCAGTAAATGCACCTATCTGCTCAATATAATTCTTTAAGATTCTTTTTAATCTGTTTTCAGCAGTCTTTTTTATAGCTGAATCTTTATTCAATTCATCCATAACAGATTTTTTGGCATCTTCTATTGCTGAAAGTCTTTTTTCGGGAGAAATTTTCTCAGTGGCATTTTTGGATGTAACTTTTGTTATTGAATTCTCATCAATTTTAGGTTCTTCAATAGCTTTTGCTTCGGGTAAGCCGATTCTCACAATATTATCATTTATTGTGATTTTAATTTTCGAGACATCAAAGCCTACTTTAACGGTTGAAGTATAATCTATCCATATAGTAGAGTCTGATGCAAAAATTCCATCAGCATCTTTATGAATCTTAGCAAGGTTGTGATAATAACATT
>JAFNQK010000104.1 GCA_017386165.1 Treponema sp. | reverse complement strand
CACACAGGTGCTCACCACTTGAACGTAAACGTATTCGGTGTTGAAAAACTTAAGGACTGTCAGGCACATCCAGAAAAACCTGAATATGCAAACTTCACAGTTCGCGTATCTGGTTACGCAGTACGCTTCATCAACCTTACAAAGGAACAGCAGGACGACGTTATCGCGCGTACTTGCCATGCTAGTCTGTAGAATAGCGACATAAGCTGGATTCCAAATCCCTTCATCTTAAACGGTGAAGGGATTTTTTATTTTAAATATCCGCAATCTCATGTTAAAATAAATTTATTGTTATCGTTTTTTTTTGAGGGGGCGACATGTTTTCATTTTTCAAAAAAAATATCAGCCGACAGCTTAGTTTTAGTATTGGAATTGCTTTGTTTGTAATGCTTTTTATTTCCGGTACTTTTATTGCTTTGAATGTACAAAAAAGTTTTGGAGATATTTCAAACGATTATCTTTCTTCTACAGCTGCCCAGTATGCTGAAAGTACTTCAAGAATTTTATCAAATGAATATTCCTTGTGTACAGAATTGCAGACTACTCTAGAAATGTATCAGGATATTCCTGCTGCCTATCGACGGGATTTTATTAACAATGTATTAAAACAGACTCTGATAGAAAACGAAAGCCTTGTTGATGCCTGGACTGTATGGGAACCGGATGCCCTGGATGGTCTGGATTATAAATACAGAAACACAAAAAATCATGACCATACCGGACGATTTATTCCATATTGGACGAGAGACGGTTCTACAATTGATTGCTGTGAACTTACTGATTATGAAGGGTCTTTCTGGTATGATCAGCCTCTAAATAGTGATGTAGGTATTTTGATTGAACCAAACCCATATGAAATCGGAGGAAAAACAATTTATGTTTGTGGTGTTGCATTCCCGATTCGTGCCAAAAATGGAAAAAAGGTTGGGGTTGTAGGAATCGATATGTCTCTTGCAACTTTGTCAGAAATGTTAAAACGGACAAAGGTTTATGAGACTGGATATTTAAGTCTTACTTCCGCAGGCGGGTTAAAAGCTGTTGATGCAGATTCTTCTCTTGAAGGCCAGATTGATAAAGAATTTGAATCAGGAGACACTTCAAAATATTTTCAACAGGCTGAAAAAGATCTTAATCCATTTGTTTATAAATCAAAAAATAAGGGAATTGATTTTATCCGTTATTATGTTCCACTTAAAATATTAAAAGCGAAAGAGGTCTGGTACCTTGGAGTAAATGTTCCTGAAAGAGAAGTTTCTAAGTCGTCTGTTCGTATTAAAGTATTTATTCTTGTTTGCTTTATCATTACTTTGATAATTATTGCCACTCTCTGTTATTTTGTTATCAAATCTTTTGTAAAAGAACTCTGTAAGGGAGTTGATGCAATGAAGAATATTGCCCAGGGTGATGGTGATTTAACTGTTCGAATGAATGTTAAAAATCAGAATGAGCTTGGGCAGATGTATAAATACTTTAATGAGACTATGAAGAAGATTCAGGATTCTATTAAGGTTGTTCATGATTCTTCTCAGGATTTGCAGGAACAGAGTTTGAACTTGACTGAAAACTTTAGTGAAACCGCTGCTGCCGCAAATCAGATTACTTCTAATATTGACAGTGTAAATAGACAGATTAAACAGCAGGAAAACGGAGTTCGTTCAACAAATGAATCTGTAAACAAGATTACAGAAGATGTGGATTCTCTCATCGAAAGTATTAACAAGCAGACAACAAGCGTTTCTCAATCATCCAGTGCGATAGAAGAGATAGTAGCAAATATTCGTTCTGTAACAGAGAAAATTCCTGCGGAGCGGGAGCAAACTCTAAACTCTCCACTCTAAACTCTCAACTAAAATCTTGGGGCGAGGAGATAGAAGAATTGTTTCCT
>JAFNQK010000103.1 GCA_017386165.1 Treponema sp. | reverse complement strand
TCGTTACCTGCACTTGCAACAGAAGCACGGAGAAGATCCTGGTTTTCATCTACAGACTTGAGAATTGCTGTAAGGAAAAGAAGGAACTGAGCATTGCTTTCTGGAGTTTTTCCTGGTTCAAGAAGGTTTTCACCTTCGTTTGTGCTCATTGACCAGTTGTTGTGTTTACCAGATCCGTTTACACCAGCAAAAGGTTTTTCATGAAGAAGACATTCAAGTCCGTGGCGTTTTGCAACTTTCTTCATTACTTCCATTGTAAGCTGGTTCTGATCTACAGAAAGGTTTGTTGTACTGAAGATTGGAGCCATTTCGTGCTGAGCAGGAGCAACTTCGTTATGTTCTGTTTTTGAAAGAATACCGTACTTCCACAAAGTTTCGTTCAAATCTTCCATGTATTTTACGATACGTGGATTCAAAGCTGCAAAGTACTGGTCGTCCATTTCCTGACCTTTAGAAGGTTTAGCACCAAACAAAGTGCGTCCTGTCATTCTAAGGTCTTTGCGCTGTGCCCACAAATCGTGATCTACAATAAAGTATTCCTGTTCTGGTCCAACAGTTGTTGCAACATGTTTTACATCTTTTCCGAAAAGTTTAAGAATGCGTTTTGCCTGTTCATCCAAAGCTTCCATAGAACGAAGAAGCGGAGTCTTTTTATCAAGAGCTTCACCTGTGTACGAACAGAAAGCTGTTGGAATACAAAGTGTGTGTTCCTTTATAAATGGATATGATGTTGGATCCCAAACTGTATAACCGCGAGCTTCGAAAGTTGCACGATGACCACCGTTAGGGAAAGAAGATGCATCTGGTTCCCCTTTTACAAGTTCCTTTCCGCTAAATGTCATTATTACAGTTCCGTCATCCTGAGGAGTGATAAAAGAATCATGTTTTTCTGCAGTAATACCTGTTAAAGGCTGGAACCAGTGAGCAAAGTGAGTTGCTCCTTTTTCGATAGCCCATTCTTTCATTGCGTGTGCTACTACATTAGCAACTTCAAGTTCAAGTGGAGCTCCATCATCCAAAGTCTTTTTGAGTGACTTGAATGTTTCTTTAGGAAGGCGGTCTTTCATAACTTTCTGATTAAAAACCATACTTCCAAATAGTTCTGGTATATTTGTCATATAAGTCCTCCAACTGCATTTTTTGCAGGATATAAAAAAAGGCGATGTGAACCTGCACTTTTTCAAGTACATATTCACATCGCCTTTGATGTTATAAATGGTATACAACTTTTTAAAAAAAATTGCAACAGGGAAAAAGAAATTTTTTACTTATAATTTTTACAGGCTTCTTCTACTTTCTTAAAATCGATTACTATTCGGCCTATAGGAAATTCTTTTTCAGTTGAATTGCACTTCTTTTCATATAAATTTTTCGCTGTTTTTTCAATTTTTTCTCGATTCTCTTTACAAAAATTATACTCTGCAAGCATAAGGAACTTATAACTAAAATCTCCTTCATCATTAATTTTATAAAGTGAAAGCTCTGACTCTGGAACAGGAATCATACTGTTAAAACGAAGAGTGCCATACAACTTTTCCTTACTTCTCAAATATATTGTCGTTAAATTATTCTTCTTGATTTTTCCATTTTCATAATCTTTATCTTTTGGAGATGACATTGGAACAAAATATTTGAATCCGTTTAACTCTGTAATGACACCTACATACTTTCTGTGATAAGTTCTTTCATTAGGCTTATTCTGCATTACATGACTTTCTATTTTTAATAAGTAATCAACGTATTCATCACATACAATATAAAAAACATTATCGTCTGCCATTTTTCTCTCCAAAACAAAAAAGGCGACTATTAAAGTCGCCCGTTAAGTTCTCCAGTTTGGGTCGGAGCGTACCCAGTTTAAGTTTTCCGCTTAGAGTCGGAACGTACTCAGTTTAAGTTTTCCACTTAGGGCAGGAATGCTCCCAACACTTAAAATATAACATCAAACGATGCTGGGGTCAAGAAAATCCGTAGTTGTTTATCTTACTTAGCTATCTTTTATACGTCATTAAAAATTAAATGTTTTAATAAAGTAGAGGCTCCCATTGAAACTAAGATATTCAATATAGTCATAAACCAGCACCCATAATCATCCACGAAAAATATTTTCAATGCTTGTATTTTGTATTCTTTTTTTAATATTTTGTTTGAAAATAAATGTATTAATTCGTAAATTGGAAAAAATATAAAAGAAAAGCAAACTATATAATTAACAAGTAAATCCTCTGTTAATTCAATTTGAATTATCGAGTATACAAATCTTGCATACAATAAATTAATAAATAAAACAGATAAAATCAGTATTTTTATAATCGATTTATTCTTTTCATAATACCCCATAAATACAACAAAACTTATAACCAGATAAACTTCAAAAATTAATTCAAATTTATCATATACCTCTAAAGAATAATCCTTATTTGGTTGAATTCTATTTTCCATTCTCCATTCAAACTTTTTATATTCATAATTTTTGATACTAGTATATATTTTTTTGTAACTAAATGAAAAAACAAGCAGAAAAATCATTGCAAATACAACGTAAGCAAGTAAAAAAATATTATTTTTCTTTGTATCTTTCTTTATCTCTTCCAATTTTGCATATCCTATAAATTATTAAAAATAGAAATTGAGATCCTACTTTCCGAACCAATTTCTATAAACACTCCACCCCATCAATAAAATCCCCCGGTGTGCCGCTAAAGTCAAAGCCGAGTTTTTTGCAGCTGGTGCCGTGGAGCCAGACGGAAGCGATGCCTGCTTCGAGGGAGTCGTACCCCTGAGCCAAAAGGCCGGTGCACAATCCGGCAAGGACATCGCCGCTGCCTGCCTTTGCCAGAGCGCTAGTGCCTTTGTCAAAAATGTAAAATCCCTGGCCGTTGGCGATAAAGGTGTTGGCACCTTTGGCAATTAAGACAATGTTTGGGTAAACCTGGCGGAACATGTGGCAGACTTCAAAACGATTCTTGATGACGTAGTTTAAGTCCCATTCACTAGAAGTGCAGGTCTGCAAAAGCTGGTGTAATTCTTTTGGATGAGGAGTTAAAACTACCTTTCGTTTTAGAGAGTTTAATTCACCTAAAATCTCTTTTATCTGCGGACTGTAAAAAATATCAGCATCCAGAACACAGGCACACTCTGGATTATTTTTTACATAGGTAATTGCCTTTTCAACTGCCGCCTTAGTATCCGGATTTTCAAAATCACGACCGAGACCGCTACCCAAAAGGATTGCCGTAGTTTTTGAAGGAATTTCTTCACTCTGTAAAAGTTCCGGATTCATCTTAAAGTCTTTGTAACAAGTGTTGACACCCACAACAAGAGAAGAATAACCGCTTCCTGCCTTTAAGGCAGCAGTCCCAGCAATTATTCCGGCACCTGCCTTTTCTCCCAGAATAACTGCACTGTGTCCAAAGGAGCCCTTATTCACATTCTGCTTGGTTCTGTACGGAAGTTTTATATCACCTTCTTCTAAAAGCCAGGCATCCGGCTCCTGTACACTACAAAATTTGGCAGAAGAAATCCCTAAATTGGCAACCCGAACTTCTCCAATAAAGTCCTTGGCTTCATCGCCATAGAGAATTGACTTGAGGGAGCCCATAGTAACAGTTTTGTCAGCCTTAAAAGCCAAAGCACTTGGAATATCACAGGCGATTTTTGCGCATTTCAATGCATTTAATTCATCAATAAGACTCTTGGTTTCCTGGTCTAGAGATCCTCTAAAGCCGGTTCCATAGATACAATCCACCACCGCAGACCATTTTTTTTCTTTGATCACGGCAAGGGCATTTGTTTTTTTAACAATTTTTACGCGGCAAGCCTTTGCCATTTTCAGCTGGATTTCGGCTTCGGGGGTGCCAGGGGTCTTTAAAAGAATGACAGTTACATCAACTGCCCCCACAATACGACGAGCCAGAGTTAAACCGTCAGCACCATTGTTTCCGCCACCACAGACAATCAAGACACTAAAATCGCCCTGGCCTTTGTTCTCTTCTAAGACCGCTTTTTCCAGAGCGGCAGCGGCGTTTTCCATCATGATACATTCCGGAAAATAAAATCTAGCCTTACATGTTTTTTCTACTTGGGTTGAATCAATATATACGCTCTGCATGATACTTTTTATTCTTCTCTTATGAAATCTATTCCTTTAGTAAAATCTGTATCGTCCAAAAGTCTGTTAATTCCCGAAAGTGCAAAATTGCAGGAATTTTTATCTTTTGAAACCGAATAAGTCACCAGAAGATTTGCATCCATTTTCTTTTCTTCTTTTTTTAAGAAAGATTTTTTTCCAATATTTGTAATACGAACATTCAAAATATGAGCTGTTCCAGTACAAACGCCATCAACCCAGTTTGACTCAAAACCCTTCTTTTGAATCAGTGTGAAAGTGCCGTCATCAGCAACAACTATTC
Organism: Treponema sp.; assembly: GCA_017386165.1. Classification (GTDB taxonomy): domain Bacteria; phylum Spirochaetota; class Spirochaetia; order Treponematales; family Treponemataceae; genus Treponema_D. Next base: position 7,419 of record JAFNQK010000103.1, on the reverse strand, counting down.
TGGTTTTTACATTATTTTTTGTAAGATAATACCACTTTCCCTTACATTGAATTGTTGTAAGCTCGTTCACGCCGGATTTGATGGATTCCCCGGCCTGTTTTGTTATGTTTTTAAAGAATTTTCCGGTGTCTTTTAGGAGTTTTTCACCGTCTTGGCCAATGCTTTTCCAGGCTTCTGAAGAAGTTTTTTTCTGTGTCTCCTGATTATCAGTTTTTTCTTGTGCAAAGGCGCTAAAACAAATCAGGCAAAATGACAAAACAAACAATGCAATTTTTTTCATATATCCTACTCCACTATTTCTTTAATCCCTTTAATAAATCACCGGCAGCATTTGTTACCGAAGTCTTTGCAGCATTAGCAGCACCGTTTGCAATCTGCTTAGAGAGTTCCTTCTTTTTTGCCTCGAGCTGCTTTTGAAGATCATTTACCTTTGCAAACTCTTTATTAACATCTGACTCAATTCCAAGGAAAGAACTGATTGAACTTGTTGCCCCGCCAGTTTTTTCATCCAGGACTTTTGTGACATTCTGTCTTGCTTCTGTAGCAATGTTATTTATTTCACCAGTCAAAACCTTTGTAACAGGAGCTACAATCTGAGAAGTAAGTTTATCCAGGTTATCCAACGACACTACAATATTCTGGTTGTCGTCCAATCCGATTGTAAAGCCAACAGTGAGATTCTTAATTTCTGAAAGCGCCTTGTTATATAAAACAGACACCCTCTCAGGCTCAAAGCTCATTCCATTCATCTCTGTGAGAGCCATATCCATTGTTCCGCCAACAGTAAATCCGCCGTTATCAGTAACAGTCATTTTTGCAGTGATTCCGCTGGTAGATTTTAAATTGAAAACCTGTGCATCAGCCTCAATCGGAAAGCCTACACCTTTGTAATTTGCAAGAATCAAAGGCTCGCTGCTGTCTTTGCGGGCATCGATTGTTATATCTGCATTGTTCTGCTTGCCCAAAATCTTGAACATGGCATCGATTTTGCTAGCCTCTCCACGAACATTCTGATCACTTGAAATCTCTGAACCTGTTGCATAGAACAAAAGATTATCGGTTCCGTATTCATAACCGCTGGCAACAGCCTTTTCTATCAAGAGTTTTGGAACACGGTCTTTCTTATAATAAACCATACGGCCCTTTGAACGTTCACGACTCCTGGCCTTTTGTGCCTGCTTTGCCTTTTTTTCAGCTTCCTTCTGTTTTTTCTGGGCTTTTTTCTCAGCTTCTGCCTGTTTCTGCTCTGGAGTCTTATTGTCACCAGAAGACTTTACATTGAGGGCAAAATCCATTCCTTTTTCAAGATATGGGTAATACTTGCCGCAAACAGAATACATCATGGACTGGAGTGCGTTGTTCATCACCGACTTTAAGCCGTCCACGCTAAAAAGCTGCTTCATCTCGTTTACTTTTGAATCTACAAGAGACTTGTCAGCCTTAATCGCAGAAGTAAGTTCCGCAGAATATTTTTTTACAAGCTCACCGTCAGTTTTAATTCCAGTTGTTGAACTTTCGAGCTTTGTCTTAAGAGTGTTCCCCTCAGTAATTGCCTTATTAATATTTTCCAGTGCAGTTTTAAGCTTTGCAACATCACTTACCTTGCTCCAGTCAGTTTTTAGAACACTGTCCACGCTTTTTGAGAAGTCATTTACGCTTTTTGAAAGTTCCTGTGGCAATGCCTGATATTTTGTCACTTTTTTAGAAACTTCTTCGCTGATTGTTTTTGCAAGTTCCGGTGATTTTAATTCATCATGAAGATTTTCTAAAAGCTTTTCGGGATTATAGTTTTCAAACATTGCTGCAAGCTGTTCTTTTGCTGCCTCGGCAAGTTTGTTCTGTTCCTGGTTTATCTTTTTTTCCTGCTTGGTCTTTTTCTGTTTTACAGGAAGTTCCCCGGATTTTGTACGGTCAGTATCAAGAGCAACTCCACTAATCTCAAGGTTTTCAGCATGGAATTTGCCTCTTAAAAGCTCAGTCAGATTAAAATCCAGTTTAATCTTTTCTACTTCAAAGAGATTTTTCATCGGGCTGTCTTTATTTGCCTGAGCAAGCCCGGTTATATCAAGATTTGCCTTAAAGATTTCGACATTTACCTTCTGAATATCCGTCTTGGCACCAAAAATGCCCTGCATACTGCCTTTTATTGCATTAGAAACGATTACATTCTTAAAAAGTGTAACGGTTACTCCGACTGCAACAACAGCGATTACAACAGCAAGAAGTGGAACAAACTTAATTCCACCCTTTTGAGCAGCAATCTGTTTTGAAATCTGATTGCAGCGGGCAACCTGAGCGGCATCCAGTTCTTTATCGAGGTTTACTTTAAGAACCGCAACATCTTTTTCGTTTTTTTGAGACTCAAACAACTTTTGAACAAGTTTTTTATCATCTTCAATATAAATTTTGTTCAGAATCTTTTTTTCAAACTGTTCGTCGGTATATTCTTTCTTAAAAAGTTTAGGAAGTTTTTTTGCAGATACAAGTTTTTTATTCTTTTCTTTTGCCATAATCTTCTCCCCTAGTTAATTTTGCCTGCAATTTTTGCAATTAGTGGAATCTGATAAAGTGTCTTTAACACTTTTGAATTATTAAACGCAGGTGCAATTGTTTTTCTCCAGAGCGCCACAAGAGCGAGAAATACAAAATAAAGGGGAACAAACAACACAAGTGAACAGACAAGAGAACCACAAACAATAGTGTTATTGAGCTGTGTAAATCCAAGGAAAGGAACATCAATCCACCAGCTGAAAAATCCTTCTAAAGGCTTAAATGTCAAAACTGCATAGCCGACTGTATCAAAAAGCGGATCCAGCAAATGAGCAAAAATTGAACCGATAAGAATGAAAATCCAGTAACCGGCTTTGTTTATTCTTACAAATGCAAAGAAAACAACCAGCAGAAACCAGAGCAGATTGTCTTTTGGCATAAATCCAAGCAAAAGCCCGATACAAAAAGAAGAAGCAATCTGACTCGGCTTGGCATTTGCATTCAACGAACGAATTAATTCAACAAGCTTATTTAACATTTTTCACCCTCATTTAAGACATTTCTTCTATTTTACTACACCAAACAATTTTTGTGCATATTTAACTGTATCCATGGCGTCTTTTCCGTAGAAATCTGCACCGATACTGTCGGCATATTCCTGAGTCATTACTGCTCCGCCTACGCAGGCTTTTGCCCATGGACATTCCTTTCGCAAAAGCTCAATTGTGGCTTTCATAGCCGGAACGGTGGTGGTCATAAGAGCGCTTAAGCCCACCAGTTCAACATGGTCTTTTTTGCAGGCTTCAACGACAACTTCCGGCGGAACATCTTTTCCCAAATCGATTACATTAAAGTCGTAGTTTTCCAGGAGAACTTTTACGATGTTCTTACCGATATCGTGAATATCTCCGTGAACAGTTGCCACAATGCAAGTTCCTTTTGGTTCTCCCTTCTGACCGGTCTTTTCAAGATAGTCCTTAATTACGGCAAAGGCGCTTTTTGCGGCATCGGCGGCCATCAAAAGCTGCGGAAGATACATTTTTTTCTGCTCAAAACGCTTGCCCACATAATCAAGCCCTGGAATCAGATGCTTGTCAATAATCTCTACTGCCTGCATTCCGCCGGAAAGGAACTGTTCCGTGTATTTTGCGGCATCATCTTTTAGTCCGTGGATTACGGCATGCTGAAGGGTGCCGGGCTGAGGCTCTGCAGAATTTTCGGTGGTTGAGCCAGCACTTGCGGTGGTTGAGGCTCTCGAAACCACCTGTAGAGAGTTTGTACCTTTGGTGATTTCGACAGGCTCAATCACCGATGCAACAACGCCACCAGCAGCTCCCTTTAATCCTGCAAGGGCAGGATTTACCTGCCCAGAGCTGGGAAAGGCGCCGTATATTGCGTTGATTGCCCCCTGAACTCCCGCTAACGCAGTTTTCTGTTCATCAGCCTGCTTTTTTTCATCGTATTTCTGGCTGAACTCAAGATAACCAAGACAATCTTTGTCCTGAGCATTCAAGAGAACGAAACAATGCCAGGCTTTCATCATCTCGTGTTCAAGAGGATTCATGATTGCAGCGCCCAGACCGTTGTGCATTGCAAGGGCAAAGAAAGTACTAGTTACAAAAGCGCGGTTTGGAAGCCCAAAACTGATGTTTGAAACTCCCAGTACACTTGAACCGCCCAGTTCATCCCGGACGATTTTTATGGTTTCGAGAGTTGCCTTGGCAGCATTGATATCTGAACTGACTGCCATTGTAAGGCTATCGATAATTACGTCTTTTTTAGGAATGCCCCACTTTGCAGCGTTTTCATAGATTTTTTTTGCAATGGCAACGCGGCCTTCTGTGGTTTCCGGAATCCCGTTTTCGTCGATGGTAAGGCCAACTACAACACCGCCGTATTTTTTTACCAGCGGGAACACTTCGTCCATTATGTGCTGCTTGCCGTTTACGCTGTTAACGAGAGCCTTTCCGTTGTACCGACGGAGAGCGGCTTCCATTACCTCTGGGCTGGAAGTATCCAGCTGAAGCGGAAGATTTGTAACTCCCTGAAGCTCGGTCATTACTTTTACCATCATTTCTTTTTCATCAATTTCAGGTAGACCTACGTTAACATCCAGAACGTGGGCTCCCGCTGCTTCTTGGTCCAGTCCCTGGTGAATGATGTAAGGAATATCTTTATTGCGGAGGGCTTCCTTAAACTTCTTTTTACCGGTTGGATTAATTCGTTCTCCAATCAAAACAGGAACAGCACCGCCGCCAATCTGAACGGTATGAGTATATGAAGCAACGATTGTTCTTTCTTTGTAAGTAACAGGTTTATACGGTGTAACAGATTCTTTTCCACCGTTCACAGTCTCCCTCAAAGCTCTGATATGGTCTGGAGTTGTACCGCAGCAGCCGCCAAGAATACATGCACCAAGCTCTGCAATTTCTTTCATGCTAGAAGCAAAATCCTTCGGGCCTACATCAAAAACAGTTTTTCCGTCTACATCCCGTGGGAGGCCTGCATTCGGTTTTACGATTACAGGAATACTGCTGGCTTCTACAAGGCGGCGAACCGGTTCCATCATTTCTTTCGGGCCAAGAGAACAGTTTAAGCCTAGTGCATCTACGCCCAGGCCTTCAAGAATAGCAACCATTGCTTCTGGATTTGCGCCGGTTAAAAGATGGCACTGAAGGTCGTAAACATTTGTTACAAGAATCGGAACGTCCTTTCCACAGGCCTCACGGGCTTCTTTTGCCGCAAGAACTGCCGCCTTTGTTTCGTAGGCATCGTTCATAGTTTCAATTACGATTGCATCAACATCTTTTTCAAGCCCCAAATCAATTGTTGAACGGAAAATATCAACGGCATCTTCAAAATCCAGGTCGCCCATCGGCTTTAAAAGCTTTCCGCATGGACCGATATCAAGGGCAACAAAACAAGGATGAGCCGATTTTCCCTGAATCTTGCATTCTTCTTCCCACTGCTCACGAGCTTTAACGGCACAATTAATACCGCCGTGAACAATCTTTTTCAAATCAAGACCAAATTTTGTTTTGTAAGCGCCAAAGGTGTTTGTATATATGATATTTGAACCGGCAGCAAAATAGTTGTAGCCCAGTTCAACGATTTTTTCAGGCCTTTTGTAATTCCAGGTTTCCGGAAGTTCTCCAGGCTTTAATCCCCAGCCCTGCAAAATGGAACCTGTTCCACCATCTAAATATAAAATTTCTTTACCTAAAAAATCTCGCAATTTTCTCATATTCATACTATAACAAATTCTGTATAATATATGAATATAAACTATCTATAACTTGAGGTTAATTATGGGCGGCATTTTTGGAGTTGTTGCAAAAGAAGACTGTTCTTTGGATTTATTCTTTGGAACAGACTATCATTCACATCTTGGAACAAGACGAGGTGGATTAGCAGTTTATAACAAGGAAAACGGCTTTAAGCGCGCAATTCACAATATTCAGAATTCTCCATTTAGAACAAAGTTTGAAAACGACCTTCCTGGAATGAAGGGTTCTGTTGGAATCGGCTGTATCTCTGACTATGAACCACAACCTCTCATGGCACGCTCACACCTTGGCACTTTTGCTTTAACAACAGTCGGTGTCGTAACAAACAAAGATGAACTTGTAAAAGAAATCCTTGATTCTGGAAAAGCTTTTCAGGATATTTCCGGGGACGAAATCAACCAGACAGAGCTTATTCTTGCTCTTTTGAATACACAGGAAGATTTTGTAAAAGGAATCAATTACGTTCAGTCAAAAATCAAAGGTTCCATCACAATGCTGATTGCAACTCCAGATGGAATCTACGGTGCCCGCGATAAATACGGACGTACTCCACTTCAGATTGGTAAAAAAGATGGTGCTCTCTGTCTCTCATTTGAAAGTTTTGCTTACCTCAACCTCGGCTACAAAGATGAACACGAGCTGGGACCTGCAGAAATCGTTTTTGTAAACGCAGACGGATATAAAGTTTTGCAGCAGCCTGGAAAAGAAATGAAAATCTGTACTTTCTTGTGGATCTACTACGGATACCCAACAGCCTGCTACGAAGGTGTAAACGTAGAAGCAATGCGTTACAACTGCGGAAAGTACCTTGCAAAACGCGATAAGGACGCAAATATTCATCCTGACTGCGCAGCCGGTGTTCCTGACTCAGGAACTGCACACGCCGTTGGATATGCAAACGAAGCAGGCATTCCATTTACACGCCCATTCATCAAATACACTCCAACCTGGCCACGTTCATTTATGCCAACAAACCAGGAACAGCGCAATTTGATTGCTCACATGAAACTTATTCCTGTTCAGCAGTTGATCAAGGACAAGAGCATCCTTCTTATCGACGACTCAATTGTACGCGGAACACAGCTCAGAGAAACAACAGAATTCTTGTACGAATCGGGCGCAAAAGAAGTACACGTAAGACCTGCTTGTCCACCAATCATGTTTGGCTGTAAATACTTAAACTTTAGCCGTTCTAAGAGCGAAATGGATTTGATTGCCCGCCGCGTTGTACGCCAGTTTGAAGGTGACAATGTAAGCGCAGAAACTCTTGCAAAATACTGTGACCCTGATACTCCAGAATACGAAAAAATGCAGGAAGAAATCCGCAAGCAGCTCCACTTTACAACTTTGAGATTCCACCGTTTGGACGATATGCTCGATTCAACTGGTTTGGATCACGCTAAACTTTGTACTTATTGTTGGAATGGCCGCGAATAGAAGGCAATTTTTTTTCAAAGGGCACTTAATTTTTAATGCTTTTCTGTAGATTGCTAGTATTACGTTCCCAGAAGACACGATCCGAGTAACCTTGGATGGTGTTGTCGTTTTCGGCCATTTCAAGACGTTTTTGAGCCCAGACACAATACTGCGGATTCATTTCTATACCACAGTAGTGTCGCCCAAGTTTTTTCGCCGTAACCGC
>JAFNQK010000102.1 GCA_017386165.1 Treponema sp. | reverse complement strand
GTTTTAGGATTATCGAGATAATCCGCTCAGAGCAGGCTATGCCTGCGACTCTTACATTTTGGAGAATAATTTTGATCAGACCATCATATTTTTACGATTTATTAATTAAAAACGGCACCGACTTTTTTGCCGGTGTTCCAGACTCGCTTTTGAAAAATCTCTGTGCCTACATCACAGACAATGCACCGGCTTCTAACCACATTATTTCTGCAAACGAAGGAAGCGCTACAGGTCTTGCAACCGGCTACCACCTTGCAACCGGCAAAATTCCTATGATTTACATGCAGAACTCCGGCGAAGGAAACATGGTAAACCCATTGATGTCTATTGCAGACCCAGACGTTTACTCTATTCCTATGCTTATTGTAATCGGCTGGCGCGGAGAGCCTGGTGTTCATGATGAACCACAGCACGTAAAACAGGGAAAAGTTACCTGTGACCTTCTGGACGCAATGAAGGTTCCTTACGAAGTTCTTAGCGACAATGAAGCTGATCTTCCTGCTCAGTTTGAAAAAGCATACAAATACATTAAAGAAAACAATGCTCAGTATGCCTTTGTAATCCGCAAGGGCACTTTTGAAGACTACACACTTCAGAACAATGTTCCAGTAGAAGGAAAAATGAGCCGCGAAGAAGCAATCGAAAAAATCATGCTTTCTGCAGATGATAAAACAGCCTTTGTTTCTACAACAGGTATGATCAGCCGCGAACTTTATGAACAGCGCGACAAGCACAATATGGGCCACGACCGCGACTTCCTTACAGTTGGCGGAATGGGTCACGCAAGCCAGATTGCACTTGTAATTGCTATGCAGAAGCCAGACCGCAACGTTTACTGTATTGACGGTGATGGTGCAAGCATTATGCAGATGGGCGGCATGGCTACTATCGGTTCAAGAAAGCCTTCAAACTACGTTCACTTTGTTTTGAATAATGGAGCACATGATTCAGTTGGTGGACAGCCAACTGTGGCAAGACAGATTGATCTTTGTAAAATTGCAGCTTGCTGTGGCTATGAAAATATAGTAAAAGTAGAAACACTTGAAGAATTAGAAGCTATTTTGAACGATTCTGAAACAAAAGAAAAACTTACTTTTGTAGAGGTGCTTGTAAAGAAAGGGAACAGACCTAATTTAGGCCGTCCAAAATCTACTCCTCAAGAAAATAAGAAAGCACTTATGGAGTTCCTTAAAAAATGAAACTTTTAATTCTTTCTGATATTCATGGAAATCTCACTGCATTAAATGAAGTAATAAAATATATAAAAGATATCAAAATTGATGCACTTGCACTGCTTGGTGATTTTATTGATTATGGTCCACATTCAAATGAAGTAGTTGAAATTATTTCCAAACTTGAATTGCACGTAATTTGTAATATTCGTGGAAATCATGAAAGAGCCATCTTAAACGATGATTATTCTAGATTCTCTTCTCCTCGAGGTGCGGAATCTGCAAAATATACAAAATCAATTTTGACTGAAAAAACGCTTGAATATCTAAATACTCAAACATCTCCTGCAGGAAAAATTGAATTTTCTATTGACGGTAAAAGAGTACTTGCACTACATGGTACAATTGAAGATGAATATTGGGGTAAGTTTGATTGTACAAAAGATTTATCTGCATATTCTGATTTTGATATAGTTTTAATGGGGCATTCACATCGTCCTGTATATTATGAGGCTTTTTATTCTTGTGACAATAAAGCAACTCGTAATCAAAAGAAGACTATTTTTATAAACCCCGGTTCTGTTGGGCAACCACGTAATCTAAACAATAATTCACAGTTTGCAATTTTTGATACAGAAACAGAAGCTTGTGACTTCATTAAATTACCCTATGATATAAAAAAAGAACAAAATGATTTTTCAGATAAAGTAGACGAGTTCTATAAAACAAGACTGGAGGCAGGCATATGAAAAAATTATATGTAATAAGTGGTGTAACAGGAATGACAGGAAGTGAGCTTTCTAAAATGCTTGTTTCTGAGGGTTACAGAGTAATTGGTTTTGATAACTTCTTTGCTTCCTCAATAAAAACCGTTGAAGAAATTAAGGACAATCCTCTTTTTTCATTCTTTGAATATGATATAAATAATACAGAACAGATGCTGAAAATAAAACAGATGGTTGAAGCAGAAAAGAAAAACTTTGAGGACACTATTTATATAAACTGCGCAGCTGTTGTTCATACAGAACATTTCTATCATATTGATAGAACATTTGAGACAAATGTTCTTGGAATGAAAGCATTTTTGGATCAGGCAATAGAAGTTAAAGCCGGAGTTTATATCAACTGCTCTACTTCTGAAGTATATTCAATGCAATCATGGAAAGAAGGCGGTGTAAAGGAAAGTGACTTCATAACAATGGCAAATGCAGAACATAGCCAGAGAACAAGTTATGCTACAGGGAAACTTCTTACTGAGTTTTTTATGAGGGATGCCGTAGATAAAGGACTTATAAAAGGCTGCTCTTTGAGATTTGCAAATGTTTACAGTAAAAGTGAACTTTATCCAAAACATATTATTCCTCATATTCTTACATCACTTGTAAAAGACGGTTCTGTAGAGTTGCTTGAAAATTCGAAGAAAAATAAACGTACATTCCTGCATAACATAGACAGTTGTGCTGCAGTAATGTGTCTTGCTGATACTCCAGCTGCCCTTGACGGTTCTGTTTATAACGTAGCCACAGATGAAGAAATATCTATTATTGATCTTGTTAAACTCTGTGGTGATTGCCTTGGTATAAAAGAGCCTAAAATTACGTTTAATGGATACAGAGAATCTGATCCAGAACGAAGAATTTTGAACACTGAAAAAATCAGAACAAGAACTGCATGGAAACCTGAAGTAACTTTGCGACAGGGAATAGAAATGTGTGTAAAGGAAATCAAAAAATGAAAAAAGCTGTAATTATAACAGTTGCAGGCACTTCTACCCGATTCAGAAAATCAATCGGGAGAGATTGCCTCAAGTGCATTTATACCGAAGGCTCAGCAAAAGATACGCTTCTTTACAGACTTGTAGAACTTTGCCATGACTTTGACAAAATTGTTATTGTTGGTGGATATAAGTTTGAAGATTTATCTTGTTTTGTTTCAAAAGAACTTTCAGATTTTTCATCAAAAATTTCTCTTATAAAAAATAACCATTATGAAGACTTTGGTTCTGGATACAGTTTATTAGTTGGAGTAAATGAACTTAAGAATACAGAGGTTGATGAGGTTATTTTTGCAGAAGGAGATTTATTTTTCGACTCTGTAAGTTTTTCTAAAATTTCTGAAAGCACATTTAGTGTTATTACAACAAATAGTGACCCAATTGAAGCAAAGAAGGCTGTTGCGTTCTATGTAAATGCAGATGGAAAAGCAAAATATATTTATGATACAAGTCATACATCTTTGGAAATAAAAGAACCTTTTATTGGAATTTATAATTCCGGTCAGGTATGGAAATTTCAGGAACCAGAAAAACTTTTTTCTTCTTCAAATAAGCTCACTGAGAAAGAGAAAGGTGGAACTAATTTAGTTCTGATTCAAAAATATTTTGACCAGATAGATGCAGATAAATTGCAGGTAATACATTTTGATAAATGGATAAATTGTAATACTGTAGAAGACTATAGAAAATACGGAGGAATAAAATGAATTTAAATGAAAAATTAAAACTTCTAAAAGCAGAACTTAAAGACAGAAAAGCTCGTATCATGATTATTGGACTTGGTAGTGTTGGAAACTATCTTCTTGACTATCTTATGTCCACTAAAGATGAAGAAATTGAAATAATTGTAGTTGGCCGAAATCACGATAAGATGGAAATGGATGTAAATATCGTAAAAGTCGCATCTTTAATCCGTCAGCAGAACAGAACAAAAATTACTGTAGAAGCAAGTGTTGATTTGAATGATGTTGTAAGTATTGCTTCTGCAATAAAAAAACATTCGCCCGATATCATTGTAAATTCAAGCCGTGCTTATTCCGGACTTAAATATGGAAGTATTTCCTGGAGTAATTTCCGTGCATATGGAATCTGGACACCGCTTTCAATCAAATATACTAAGAATATTATGGAAGCATATTCAAAAGCAGACTCAAAGGCTATTGTAATAAACACTTCTTATTCAGATGCTGTTATTCCTTGGCTGAAGTCTGCCAGAAAAGCTTATCCTGATTTTGGCAGTGGAAATATTAAT
>JAFNQK010000101.1 GCA_017386165.1 Treponema sp. | reverse complement strand
GCGGGACTCCATAAAAAAAACACGGTCTATTTTACAGGCGACAAATCTTCAGAAAAAACAAATGTCTCGAATTTCTGCGAGGAACTGAACAACATACTGAACGCTGGTGATTATTTAAAATCTTTTGAAAAATGGAGCGACGTCTATTCTTTTTTTAAAAACACGGAAATTTCAGAACGGCTCGTTATCATAATTGACGAATTCACATACCTTTACAATTCAAATCCAGCATTCGACTCAGGCTTACAGATTGCCATAGACACAATCCTCAGAAAAAAGAACATATTTTTGATTCTATGCGGCTCCGAAGTTTCGGCGATTGAAGACATAATCGACAATTCATCAAAACCACTCTACGGACGCAAGACGGCGGAATTAAAACTTCTGCCCTTTACATACAAGGAAGCCAGGGATTTTTTTCCAAACTATAATTATGAGCAGGCAGTAACGGCATATTCAATACTCGGAGGCATTCCATTTTATCTTTCGCTATTTGATGACAGGCTATCGATAAAAGAAAACATAATCAAAAACTGTCTTTCAACGACCGGTGTGCTTTTCAATGAAATCGAGACGTTGCTCAGAATGGAACTAAAAGAAACTCATTTTTATAAAAACATAATGCTCGCAATCAACGCAGGTGCCTCCACATTCAATACAATCAAAGAAAAAGTTGGAGAGGAAGCTGCAAAAACGGCAAAATACCTGAACGTGCTTTGCAACCTTGGTTTTATCAGAAAGGAAATTCCCTGCGGAGAAAAACAGAATTCGCGGAACACCTTATATTCAATCTGCGACAATTATTTTTCGTTTTACTTTGCATTTATTTTCAAAAAACAGAATATGCTCAACGGACTTATCTCGCCGGAACTTTTTTATGAAAAAGAACTTACAAAACAAAATCTTAACACATTTATCGGGCACAGGTTTGAAGGAATATGCGAATCTTATTTACGCAGGCAGTTTTATAACGGAAAAATGCCGTTCTTTGCGGAAAATCTCGGACGCTGGTGGGGAAATAATCCCATTTTGAAAAGACAGGAAGAAATCGATATCCTTGCAATTGACGAACAGAACGCCCTTTTTTGCGAATGTAAATACACCGAAGAAAAATTCAATGAAAAACAACTGAAAGATTTGGAAGATTCCGCACTTTGCATAAACCGCCCAAAAAAATATTTCATGATTTTCTCGAAAAATGGAATTACAGGCGATGTTGCAAAAAAAATCAAAGATAACGATGCTTATTCCGTAGTCACGCTTGAAGATTTGATGGAAGAGTAAACAATTACAAATCTGATAAATACAAAATATTGAGTTCCGAAACTTGCTTTAGCTGTTTATCGTTTGTAAAAAAAACATCGCACCCTGCTGATATTGCACTTGCAAGATGAATAGAATCAAGCGGCTTAATGTTTTTATATTTTGTCCTCAAATTTACTGCAATCATGGAAATTTTCTCTGTTAATTCTATGGACTCAATATTTAAAATCTTTTTCAAAGTATTGAAAGCATAGACCAAATCATCTTTTCCTTCAATCATTGGCTTTGACAGATATTCAATATTTGTCACCACGGAAGTCGCAAATTCACATCCGAAAGCAGCATTTTCCTGAATGACGGACTGAACTTTTTCGGCATATAACGAATTATTCTCTAAAAAATAAATAATTGGAGCAGTATCGAGATATATTTTAGAAAACACAATCTTCACTCCTTAATGAATTGACATATTCTTGGGCATCTTGTCCCCATGAAGATTTTGAGTGCGTGCGGATAGAGTCCAGCTGAGATTTTAGTATCTCGTTTTTGTCATCAGAAATATATATCGTTACTGTCTGACCGTCATATTTTCTGAGATCCTCATTTACTGCAGTAACAGTGTTCCCTTGGATATTTGCGGTTACAGATAGCATCTTACACCTCCCGAAACTAAAGCTTCCTAACATATTTAATTATAACACAACGCAATAAAAAAATCACCCAAATATCTATGCGCAAGAGATTTAGGGAACCGCTGATTAATACACGAAGCATTAATCAGCGGTTCCCAGCAATTTCTCGTAATTCTTTATACTGTATGGAATCACTGCGAAATTGCAGATGTTATTGTAAACACTGAATAATCCGCTTTCGGATTATTCAGTGTTTCCTTAGATCAGCATAAATCCTCTCCATATTCAACATTTCCAAAATCCGTGCTATAATGATTTTATGTCAAACAGATTAAAAATCAAATCAAACAAAAAAATAAGCGTTTTTCCGTTCGTGCTGATTGCGCTGGTCGCTGTCCTTGGATTCGTGTTTTTTGGCGACGGACTTTTTGAAGGAAAATCTACGGCGGAATCCTACAAGAGTTTTTACGAGCAGGTCGGGCAGGGAAAAATTGATTCTGCAAAAATCAGCAGCGGCAAAATCAACTACACGAAAATAGGGTCGGAAGAAAAATTTCGGACGGAAAATCCACAGTCGCCTACTTTGCAGGAATATCTTCTATTAAACAATGTTTCCGTTAAAATCGAGGAGGATTTTTCGCAAATCTTTTCAAACATAATGGACATTGTTTTCTACCTGATTCTGGCTCTGGTCGTTTTCTTTGTGTTCCGCAAATTCATTTCGCCGAATACATTCAAATCTGTACGCCGCACGGGGGTGACTTTTGATGATGTCGTCGGCATGGATTCTCTGAAGCACGACATGAAGCAGGTCATGGACATTATGAAGCATCCCGTCGAATATGCAAAAAAGGGAATCCGTATGCCAAAAGGGATTTTGCTTGAGGGTGCGCCTGGAAACGGTAAGACTCTTTTTGCAAAAGCACTCGCCGGTGAATCCAAGGTCAACTTTATTCCGGCAAAGGCAACTGATTTTGAAAGCATGTTCATGGCAATAGGGCCTCTGAAAG
>JAFNQK010000100.1 GCA_017386165.1 Treponema sp. | reverse complement strand
GATGTGAAGAAAGAGAAATGATCTGCGAAAAACTTAAATGGATGGGTGTTGAATTAGATTCTGAAGCCAACAAAGTTAAAGCAGAAGAACAAAAACTTTCTACAGCTAATTCAAAAGTTGAAGTTTGGACAATTCCTACTGAAGAAGAACTAATGATTGCTAGAGATACAAAACAAATTGTTGAAAACTTAAAATAATATAATAAAAAAGCCGATATTATTCATCGGCTTTTTGTACGGAATAAGCGAAAATACAATATAAATTTTATAAGGAGAAAAAAGTTCACGAGAATCACAGCCTTTAGAATAATATGCAGTGAGCATATTTCCTGCAATTGTTTTTCCAAAACGGCGTGGACGAGAAACGCAGATATACTTATTATCAGTTGCGATAAATTTATTTATTACAGAAATCATTTCTGTTTTATCGACATAAATTGGTCGTTTTAGAGTATCGCTAAAATTTTCATTTCCCGGATTAAGATAAATGCCCACTAAGTTTTCCTCTTACCCTAAATTATAATCCAAACAATGTAAAACCTAAAGAAAAAACAAATCCGTTAATTTCTGGATATTCTGCATCATTAATATAGTGGAATGAATCGTTTTTAACTCCGTTTGTATCAACACCTGTAAACCAGTCGTAAATGTATCCGATACCAAAATCGAGAGTCAAAGGAAAATTAATCTGTCTAAAGTTATAGGAACCGTTTACGATAAACATATTTGTCCATTCGTATGTTCCGTCAAGCAAGAAATATTTGCTCTTATAAATGCGTGCAGAACCTGGAGTCAATTCAGAATACAAGTTACTTCCTTCTACAGAACCACTACCCCAGTCTGTACCATGTCTGATTAACTGCCAGTTAAATCCAAGTGTTAAAGCAGATACAGGGTTTGCAGTAAAAGATAGCAAAAATTCATCAGAATTAGGCTGAAGATAATAACCGAGGCTTGATCCTTTATTAGTGTAAGAAGTAGCAACATAGTAGTCATACCAAGGCACTTTTGTTGCACTATGGGTATAACAGAATGGTTCAAGCTTTGTATATCTAAAGGAAACTATTCCAAATGGCAACCATGGAAATACAGATTTAATTCCAGCCTGATATGCATAAGCACACCATGACTGTTCCCAGAATTTTGCCTTAAATGAAGTTATATCATCAGAGAAAAGTGAGAACCAGATATTTCCAATACCTGGATAATTAATGCTCAAATCTGCAAAGAGTCCAAGATTATCGTAATCCCCAATGCTATTTTGATAAATTACGCTGTCGATTAACGGGAACATGTATCCAAGTTCAAATCTCTTTGGCAAAATACAAGAACTACCAAAATCAAAATGAACATATTTAAAATCAAGATTAAGCATTGCCAGGGCAAACAAATTCTGGAAAAAGTAAGAATCGGTTACAGGAGGATTTGTTCCCTGCCATTCATCTTCATATCGGTACCAGGCATGTTCGTTAATGTACCCCTGATTTGGAAATTCTAGAGTACCAAACAAAGAAGACAAGCTGAGACAGTCAAAAAGATTAAAGGTGGTATCGAGAGCAAAGAAAGGATGAGCAAAAGAACTCAAAGCAAGGCTTGAACCGTTATCCATTGCAGCCCATTCTCGGTTATATCGACCAACACCAATATCTAAATGGTTATCAAAGAATGTTCCATGAAGTTCTCCGTACATTCCAAAACCAAAACTGTGAGTCTGAGGCCAGCCAGTAAGCCCACCGGCATTAACATTACCTAAATAATAAACAGAACCATCCCAATGATTCTTGTAATGATATGGTAAAACAGAATAATTTCGCCATTTGGTAATATATCTTGGATCTTGGTCGCTTAAAGTTGTAGGATCTGAATCTACTTTAATTTCAACATCATCTGTAGCTTTCCACCAGTTCCCAATGTAATAATCTCCCATTTCAGTAAGAGCCATTTTTGTCAAATCCAAAAAAGCAAAAGTGCGGTAGCTGATGTTTTTTCCAAAGTCACCACAAAAATCCAGGGTACCATAAGTTTCATATCCCCAGTTATTTTGTGATTTATCTTTATAAAGTCCGCTGGAGAAATATCCATCAATTTTTGCAGATACATCAAAAGAAACCGGAAACTTGCTTTCTGATTTATCAATACGATATGTAAATTTTGAAAAATCAAAACCGTTTTTGTATTCATATTTTTTAATATACTGCTGGACAATTTTTAACTGAGTTTCATGAACAGATTTTTTATTTTCTACTAAATCCAGATTGTTTTCAATTTCTGTTAATTTATCTTTAATATAAGCTTGAGTATATGGCTTAACTTTTGACAGTTTTGAACAATAGCCATTCAATTCTGCAACTGATAAAACCTGATAAACAGAATCATCTAAATCCACAGTATTATTAGTCTGTGCAAAAACTAAATTTAATAAAAAAAGAAATGCAAAAAAGAAAATTGATTTATTTTTCATTATAGCCTCGTAATTATCTATTAATATAAGTGATTTTAAGTTTTAAAACAATCTAAGCTCACATCCAGTGGTAAATTGTATTCCGTGTGAAAAATAATTTTTAATATTTTTATTATTAAAAATAAAACAATATATAAGACTTGAATCAAAAATAAAATGCTTGTTTAACTGGTATGAAGCATTAAGCATAATTTGATTTGTATATTGAATTGTGCCTGACAACCCCATGTCTCGGGCTATTGTTTCGGCCTGCTCCTGAGAGATTAATCCAAGATGTTTTAACACAGATGGAAAAAATGCCGCCCAGGTACCATCAGAGTTAGTATATGAGTTTTTAAACATACCAAAAGAGTTTTCCCCGTGAGCTACAAAGAGATATTTTATACCAGCGTCCAGTTTTTTTATCCATTTATACGAGCAGCTTAATTCAAAACCTGCGCTATCAGGTCCAACGGGACTACCTATCCATGTATATACACCAGAAATATTCTTGCTGCACAAAGACCATTCATCACTTTGTTTAATATAAAGATATGGAGAAAGATAAAAGCCTTCTCCGGCAAATTTCAAATATCCCTGGCTTATAGGAAGAGTATATTCAGAACCTAACTGAAATCCCACTCCGTTTGGTAAAGTTCTTCCGTATTCATCGCCAAGCTCATTAGGTGGCTGAATTTCTGTCTGGGCAAACAAGCCATAAATACGAGCACCTTTAAATGGAACTACATCAAAAGTAATTCCCATATATGCACAGGTATGAGACTCTCTGTAATACTTAGATTCAAGCTCGCTGTTGTATAGATTCCAGGTCTGAAATGAATGAAAAATCATCAGTGGATTTAAGTATTTGATTTCAAAAGGTTGATCAAGATATGTTCCTTCTATAACTCCTAACCTAATCCACTTAAATGGAATAAACTCAAGACTGTGCAAATATAAATAATGATTTGTATAAACCTGAACGATATTTGTATTTAACCTAAAGTTTTTTGAATATAGATTTAATTTGATAAAAGAATCAGTCTGAAAAGTATTATTATAAATAATGCTGCCAGTTAAAGTGCGGCCAAACTGCATTCCCTGTCGCCCAATCTGTAAATCTACGCCAAGGCCGTTTTTAAACAAATATCCGCAGGCAGCATAAGCATAATCTGGCCATAAATAATCCAGTTCACCTGAATTAAAAGTAATATTTGTAAGGTTATTATTTTTATCAAATCCAGAAAAACTTTTTCCTACAAAAAAATCACTCTGAATACAAATATAATCAGAAAAATTTAAATAAAACGGAATTGTCAAAAATGGTCTTGCTAGAGGATTAAAGAAAAAATTAGAAGCAGCGCCATAATTCTGTTTCTGATACTCATTTTTTTCATAATTATAGGCCATTCTGCCTGTATTGTCCGTTGCAAAAGTCCAGTCGATATCAGGATTTGATTTATATAAAAACTCTGGATACAAACTTAAATTAAAAGAGACTTTTATAGGCTTAAAATCGATTATTCCTTTTTGATATTCAAAAAACTCTGATACTTCATTAAATAACTTTTGGGGTTCAGGAGACAAGTTTTCATAATTTATGCTAATAAAATTTTCATATAACTCACCTACAGATAATG
>JAFNQK010000009.1 GCA_017386165.1 Treponema sp. | reverse complement strand
AATAAAACAATATTTTATATATGATTGAAGATTTAAAAACTCAGATTAAACAAAAAGAGATTCCCGACGGATTTATAAAAGTTACAGACAATCCCGTTACAACTCTAACATCTGAACAGAAAGTAATCCTTAATCGAAAAGGTAATGTTTTATTCAATGAAGGAAATATTGAAGGAGCAAGGCGTATTTACACCACAACCGGTTACTCCGACGGATTAATCAGAGTTGGTGATAAATATATGGAAAAGGATCAGAGCCTTAAAGCGTTAAAACAGTATGTTCTTGCGCACAACAAGGCAAAAGCTGAACCAATCTACGAAAAAATCGCCGCTGTTCTATCGAATATATTAAAAGAAACAAACTAAATTAAGTAATGTATGTTATTTAAAAATACCAAGAGGTAAAAGTATGAGTGACACTTTTGAATTTAATTCCGAAGAAATTGAAAATCCAGAAACAATGTTCCCTGGAGAAAATGCCCCAGAAGCAGAAAAAGATGAATTAAGTGCACAGATTTCTGAATTGTCAAAAAAAGGTTATCAGCTTCTTAAAGAAAATGATATCGACGGAGCAAAAAACGCTTTCAATCAGATTTTAAGTCTGGAAGAAAACAACAACTACGCCCTTGTAGGTCTCGGTGACTCAGAGCGCAAGATGAACAACTGTCTCAAGGCAATCAAATATTACAACGAATGTTTGAACTACCATCCTGGCAACAACTACGCCCTTTTTGGTCTTGCAGACTGCTACAAAGCTCTAAACCAGTACAAAAAAGCAATCGACATCTGGGAACAGTATCTCATTCACGATGACAGAAACATCACAGTTCTTACTCGCGTTGCAGATGCTTACCGCAAGACACGTGATTTTAGAAAATCAAAGGAACTTTATCTCAAAGTTCTCGATATGGAAGAAAACAATGCCTATGCCCTTATCGGACTTGGTCACCTTCACTATGATTTTAAGGAATACCGTGATGCCATGTATTACTGGACAAAAATCTTTGAAATCAACAAGGACCATGTAGATATCCGCATTCTTACTTCTCTTGGAAACTGCCACCGTAAGCTCAAGACATTTGAAAAAGGCGTATTCTTCTTTGAACAGGCTCTCGATATGGATCCTAAAAACTTCTACGCCCTCTTTGGTCTTGCAGACTGTTACCGTGGTATGAACCAGCAGTTCCGCTCAATCGAATACTGGAACAAAATTCTTGAAATCGATCCAAGAAACAAGGTTATCCTTACCCGCGTTGGTGACGCTTACCGAAATACAGGCGACTATAAATCTGCAACAGATTATTACAACCGCGCATTGAATATTGACTTTGATATTTATGCAGCTCTCGGCCTTGCCCTCATCTGTAAAGGTGAAGGAAAATATGCAGAGGCAAGCGAACGTCTTTCTGAACTCATCAAGAATGACACCAAGAACTACAGACTCTACCTTGATCTTGCAGACTGCTATATGCACCTCGGCAACAAAATCAAGGCAATCGAAACTCTTGAATCATTCCAGAGATACGGTATCAGAAGTACAGCAATCTCAGAAATGCTTGACAGCATCCGAAACAATAAACCATTATACTAAGCAATATGAATAAGATTGCATTAGCAGGTTTACTCCCGGACGAAATTACAGAAAAATTAGAATTATCTCAAAAATTCCGAGGCCTCCAGATTTTTAAATGGATTGGCTCCGGAGTTACTTCCTTTGAAAGCATGACAAATCTTTCAAAGGATATTCGTTCTGACCTTCAACAGAAAGCAACTCTCCGAAGTTCTTCTGTAAGCAAAGTATTAAAAGATCCAGACGGAACCATTAAACTCCAGATTACCCTTTCAGATGGGGGCGCTGTCGAAACAGTTCTTCTTACTGACAAAGAAGGAAGAAAAACTGCCTGTGTTTCCTGCCAGGTTGGCTGTCCGATGAAGTGTGCCTTCTGTATGACAGGAACTCTTGGCGTAAAGCGCAATCTCGAACCATATGAAATCGTAGAACAGTTTTTATTCCTGGAACAGGAATGCGGCAAGCTGGACAACATCGTATTTATGGGCATGGGCGAGCCAATGCTCAACCTCGATTCCATCCGAAAGGCAATTGCAGTCCTTACAGATGAAAGAGGCCGTAATCTTTCTGCCCGAAGAATTACCCTTTCAACTTGCGGCGTAATCAAAGGAATATACGATTTAGCAGATAACGGCCCAAATATCCGACTGGCTGTTTCTCTTACAACTGCTGATCCTGATTTAAGAAGCGAACTAATGCCTGTAAACCTCACAAACCCTCTCGACAAACTACGGGAAGCAATCAAATATTACGCTGAAAAATCAGGTAAACGAGTTACATTAGAGGCGGCCCTTCTCCACGATAAAAATACTGGATCAGAAAGTGCAGAACGTATGATTCAGTTTACAAAAGGAATCGACGTAAATGTAAACCTTATTCCATGGAATCCTGTTTCTCAGCTTTCTTTTGAAGAACCAACAACACAGGAAGTTCATTTTTTTGTAAATAAGCTTGAACGAGCCGGAGTAAATGTTACATTGCGTACCCGCCGCGGTCGAAAAATCGGCGGAGCCTGCGGTCAGCTTGGCAAAACCGAGTAAATAACATATTTTTTCTTGAAGTTCCTCCATTTGTCCTTTATAATGAATATAACATAATCAATGGAGATTTATATATGCAGAAGAAAATCTATGTGGCAGGAATGTTTGATCCCGACACAGCATCTAAAGTTGATGCTGCCGTAAAAGCTGTTGCAGGAGTAACAAATGTTGTTGCAAATCCAGATAAATCTCAGGTATTAGTAGACTTTGATGAATCTACCGGTGGAATTGAAGATGCAATCAACAGTGCAATTTCAAGCACAGGTGTAGAAGTTTTAGGCTAATATGAAAATTACAATTCTAGATGGTAATGCTCTCAATCCCGGCGATTTATCATGGGATTGCTTAAAAAAATATGGGCAGGTTACTGTCTATCAGCAGACAGCACCGGAATCTGTTATTGAACGCATAGGAGATTCTGATGCTGTTTTTCTTAATAAAATCGTAATTAATTCCAAGATTCTCTCTGCATGTCCAAACCTAAAATATATAGGCGTACTTGCAACTGGTTATAATGTCATCGACACACAGGCTGTTAAACAAGCCGGAATCGTTGCTACAAATATTCCTTCTTACAGCACAATGGCCGTAAGCCAGCACACCTTTGCACTGATTCTTCATTTTGCAAACCATGTTGCCCTTCATAACGAATCGGTTCAAAAGGGAGACTGGAAAATGGCTCCAAGCTTTTGTTACTGGAATGCGCCTCTCACAGAGCTGGACGGCAAAACCCTTGGAATTTTAGGCTACGGAAACATAGGTAAACAGGTTGAAAAAATTGCAAATGCTTTTGGAATGAAAACCTTGATTTGTCCGCATCACCCTTCTTCTTCAATTCAAAATTGTGTTTCTCAAGAAGAATTATGGGCAAAGTCTGATTTTATCACCCTTCACGCACCGCTCACTCCAGAAACAAAAGAAATTATCAATAAAAACTCTATCAGTCAGATGAAAGACGGTGTTTACATCATCAATACAGCCCGCGGTGGACTGGTAAACGAAACTGATGTAAAACAAGGTGTGGAATCCGGTACAATTGCAGGCTACGGAGCAGATGTTCTCCTTGAAGAACCAATGTCTCAAAACTGCCAGCTTTTTAATGTTAAAAATGTAGTTCTTACACCTCATATCGCCTGGGCTCCTTTAGAAACCCGCAAAAGATGTCTCGATATTGCTCTCAAGAACTTTGAAAGTTACCTTAACGGTACAGTTATCAATTCCATATTGTAACTCAGTTTTGTTTTAATTATAATAAAAGCGCTTAAAAAGAAATAAAGGAGCATCTTAACAATGGGAAAGACTATTGCACAAAAGATTTTTGACAAACATTTAGTGGATACACCATTTGAAAACACTTATGTTTTAAAATTAGACAGAGTTTTCTGCCACGAAATTACAACTCCAATCGCAATTAACGATCTTGTTGAACGCGGAAAGGATAAAGTTTTTGACGCATCAAAAATTAAGGCTGTTATTGACCATGTAACACCAGCTAAAGACAGTAAAACTGCAGAACAGGGAAAAATCTTAAGAGACTGGGCCTGCAGAAATAATATCAAGGACTTTTTTGATATTGGTGCAAATGGCGTTTGTCACGCAATTTTCCCAGAAAAAGGTTTTGTACGCCCTGGTTACACTGTAATCATGGGAGACAGCCACACTTGTACCCACGGTGCCTTCGGTGCCTTTGCTGCAGGTGTAGGAACCACTGACCTTGAAGTTGGTATTCTTAAGGGTGTTTGTTCATTCCGTGAACCAAAATCAATCAAATTTGTATTGAACGGAACTCTTAAACCAGGTGTTTATGCTAAGGACGTTATTCTTTATCTTATCAGTAAAATCGGTGTAAACGGAGCAACAAACTGCGTTATCGAATTTACAGGTCCAGTTATCGATAATTTTGATATGGAAAGCCGTATGACTCTCTGTAACATGGCTATCGAAGCAGGTGGAACTTCTGGTATCTGTTATCCGGACGAAAAAACTGTT
>JAFNQK010000099.1 GCA_017386165.1 Treponema sp. | reverse complement strand
GACAGAGCTCTTCTAATTGCAGCTACAGGAACTGGAAAAACATATCTTTCAATTTTTGATGTCAAACAGTGTAGTCCTCGGAAAGTATTGTATGTTGCACATCGCGATATGATTCTTAATAAAAGCGAGAAAAGTTTTAAAACATTACTTCCTAACATTCGTACAGGATTTTTAAATGGTACGCAAAAAGATATAAATGCAGATTATTTGTTTGCTTCGATTTTTACACTTGCCAAAGATGACACACTGCATAGTTTTTCTAAAACTCATTTTGATTATATCATCGTAGATGAAGTTCATCATGCTGGTGCGGAATCCTATAAAAAAATAATCGAATATTTTACCCCAAAGTTTTTGCTTGGATTAACTGCAACTCCAGAGCGTACTGACGGTTTTGATATTTTTGCACTATTTCATAATAATATTCCTTATGAGATTCGTTTACAAAAAGCTTTAGAAGAAGATTTGCTTTGTCCGTTTCATTATTATGGGTTAAGCGATTTGACTGTAAATGGTGAATTAATTGATGATAAGTCTGATTTTTCACGTCTTGTTTCTTCAGAACGAATTGGCCATATTGAAAAGGCAATCAAGCTTTATAAATCAAATGATGTTCCCGTAAAAGGTTTGATTTTCTGCAGTAGGGTAGAAGAGGCAAAATCTCTTTCGTCAGCATTAAATAATGATGGTTTTGCAACAACATATTTAACAGGAGAAAACTCAGATGTTGAACGAGAAGAAGTTATTCAGAGGTTGGAGAGTGATTCAAATCCATTACAGTATATTATAAGCGTTGATATCTTTAATGAAGGTGTTGATATTCCTTGCGTTAATCAGGTTGTAATGCTTCGTCCTACACAGTCTGCAATAATTTTTGTTCAGCAATTAGGAAGGGGCTTACGAAAAGATAAAAGTAAATCTTATGTCAGCGTTATAGATTTTATTGGAAATTACGAAAATAACTTTTTTATTCCAATCGCATTGTTTGGAGATAATTCTTACAATAAAGACAATCTTCGTAGAGCTCTCTCTACAGGTTCTGCATGTATTCCAGGCTCATCGACAATCCAAATCAATGAAATTGCCCGGCAGAAAATATTTGATTCAATAAATCAGACTTCTTTTACTCAGCTAAAACTTTTGAAAGAAGAATATACAAAATTAAAATTGCGACTGGCACATATACCAACAATGATGGATTTTGTAAACAATGGTTTTATTGATCCTCTCCTTTTTATAGATTATGCAGGAAGTTATTACGGTTTCAAATGTAAAGTTGAGAAAGAAGAGTCTCTTCTGTCTGCAAAAGAAATGTGTTCTTTGCAATTTTTCTCTCTTGAATTTGCCAGAGGTTTTAGAGTTCATGAAATACTTTTACTCCAAAAGCTCATGCAGCAAGAACAAATAACATGCGAAAATTTTTCACAAATTTTAAAAATCTATAACGTCACATTGACTGAAAAAGATATTGCGGGAATGTGTAATCTTCTCTCACCTGATTTTTACACTCAAGCCGATAAGAAAAAGTATGGTGGTATTACGTATGTTAGTTTTGATAAAACCACACAAATCTTTACTAGGTCAGAAGAATTCTCAAATCTTCTGAATAATGAATTATATGTAAAAGAAATATCAGATTGTCTTTCATACGGACTAAAAAGAGCTATCTTAAAAGAAAACGAAGTGCGAGTTGATAACAATCTTGTTCTTTATCGTAAGTATTCACGAAAGGATGTTTGCAAGCTTTTAAATTGGAAAAGCGATTGTTCTTCAACAGTTTATGGCTACAAGACAGAGACATCAACAGATGACTATACTTGTCCTATATTTGTTACCTATAAAAAATCGGATGATATTTCTGACACAACAAAATATGAAGATGTTTTTATCGATAACAGTCGTTTCAATTGGTATAGCCGTAGCAGAAGAACTTCCGAGTCTGATGAGGTTTCTGCCTTGATTCATCAGAATGAAAACAATATCCGCGTTTTGCTTTTTGTTAAGAAAGATGACGCTGAAGGTTCTGATTTTTATTATATGGGAGATATGAAATATCACTCATTTGAAGATACTACAATGAATGGAAAAGATGGAAAAGTGCCGGTTGTCAACATTCAATTTGATATGGAGACTCCTGTTCCTCAAAATCTTTATTCTTATTTGGAAGGTTAATATGAAGAAAGTAAATGTAGTTGCTGCAATTATTATTCGTAAAGATTCAGATGGGAAAAAGTATGTCTTCGCCACCCAGCGAGGATATGGAGAATTCAAAGATGGGTGGGAATTCCCCGGAGGAAAAATCGAAGCTGGCGAAAGCCCAGAAGCTGCTCTTGAACGCGAAATCCGCGAGGAACTTGCCACACAAGTTAAAGTGGGCGGTTGCATCGGTACTATCGAATACGACTATTCTACATTTCATCTTTCAATGAAGTGCTTTGCATGCCAAGTGGTTAGCGGAAAACTGGAACTGCTTGAACATGAAAACGCGGCCTGGCTTACAAGGGAAAATCTTCATTCTGTTGATTGGCTGCCTGCCGATGTAACAATTTTAGATGCAGTTGAGAAATTGCTAAAAGAATAATCACGGGCACAACGTAGAAGCCTTCTTATGCAATTAATTCAATAAAATCT
>JAFNQK010000098.1 GCA_017386165.1 Treponema sp. | reverse complement strand
TTTGTATCAAGGCCAGTATCCATGTCTGTACCTTTGAGCATTTCTACTACAGTTTCTGTTGGTGAGTGAGAAGTACCCATAGACATAGAAGAAATTGCTGTATCAAGCCAGTCTGCACCAGCTTCAGCAGCCTTCAAAAGTGTTGCAACAGAAAGACCTGTTGTTGCGTGTGAGTGGATTTCTACTGGAAGATCAACCTTTGCCTTAATCTTCTGTACGAGGTCATATGCTTCATATGGCTTAAGAAGACCAGACATATCCTTAATACAGATAGAATCTGCACCGAATTCTGCATAAGTCTTAGCAAGTTCTGCATATTTTTCGTTTGTATGGAAAGGAGTTACGGCATAAGAAATAGCCATCTGAACATCTACACCAGACTTTTTAGCAGCCTTTGTAGCGCGTTCCATGTTGCGTGGATCGTTACAAGCATCGAAAATACGGAAACAACCAATACCGTTCTTTGCAGCAGTTTCAACGAACTTGTCTACAACATCATCAGCATAGTGCTTGTAACCAAGAAGGTTCTGAGCACGAAGAAGCATCATGATCTTGTTGTTTGGAAGAGCTGCGTGAAGCTTTCTAAGGCGTTCCCATGGATCTTCGTTAAGGAAGCGGATACAAGAGTCATATGTAGCTCCACCCCATCCTTCAATATATTTGTAACCAACTTTATCAAGTTTATCGCAGATTGGAAGCATATCTGCAGTTGTCATACGTGTAGCGTGAAGACTCTGGTGAGCATCACGGATTGCAAGTTCGGTAATTCCAACTTTAGCCATTTAATTTCACCTCTTAATTTATTTAGACAGATTCTTTTTCATGAATAACAGCAGCGATTGCAGCAACAATTGCTTTCTGATCAACTGCAGGTTTACTTGAAGCGGCACCAGCAGGAGCTGCACTAACCTTCTTCTGAACTTTTCCAACATCCTTATCAAGCTTAAAAGCGTGTACGACCACCTGAAGGAGTTTCATACTCAAAATCAAGATAATGATGAAAGAAAATACAACGCACATACCAAGCAAAGTAAGCAATCCACTCTGTCCCAGCATTTCTGATATAGTCATAATTCCTCCACAAAAACATACAAAAAATAGAGTTTTTGTCATTTTAATCTTACAAGAAAAAAAGCATATTTTCAATAAATTAATAATGAAAATTCAGAAACCGTGTTATAATTTTATTATGATTTTTTATATTTTTCTTGCAGTAGGACTTGCAGTAACAATTGCTGCTTACATCCTTCAACTTGTGGCTCTTAAAAGCCAGGACAAAAAAAAGGAAGCAATTACTAAACCTTTAATTGTCGCTGGTTTGATTCTGGCTTCAGTAATGTTCCTCGTTCAGAGACTTCCTGACTCAAGAAACATTCTGATTTGGACAACAATTGGCCTTTTGGGTAGTTTTGCAGGAGATATTCTTCTATTAAAACCGGAGAACAAAGTAAGACTTATCACAGGAGCACTGGGCTTTATTACAAGCAATGTTTCATTCCTTATTCTGTTAAGTCCTTCCCTCAAATTGTACCCTATGCCATTTTGGGGAGTTTTGATTTTCATTGCATTCTATGCCCTGATTTTCGCATTAATCATTCTCGTAATTTTAGGTAAACAGCCTTTTATCGTAATTCTTGGAATGGCCTGCTACTTTACTTTTGCATGCTTCCTTAACTACGAAGGAGCTCTTACCTTTATCGGAAATCCAAGCCTCCATGCAGCCTGCTTTACCCTGGGTATTGCAACACTGATTGCCTCGGATATTGTTCTTGCAAAAGAATTTACAGGTCATCCGCTTGCAAATAATCAGTTCATCGTAATGATTATTTATCCAATTTCTCAGTTATTACTTGCAACTGGTTCTGTATTGATGAGTATGAATATCTAAACGGTATTCAAAACCAATAAAAAAGGGCTGTCTAAAGAGTAAAGTCCCGGTGGGTGAACTTGTCTAAACCACCACGTAAACTACTTCTCTTTAGCCAGCCCTCTTTATTTATAAAAGTAATATTAGAACAAATCTTTCATGCCGTAAAGCTTACCTTTAACAAGCTTTCCGGTTTTTACACCGTCAGAAAGACGTTCCAGAGCATGTACTGCCCCCATAGCAAAGCCTTCTCTGCTGCGGGCAGTATGTGTAATTTCGATTGTATCAGCAACAGAATCAAACATTACAGTATGTGTTCCAGGGATATGTCCACATCTTGTAGATGAAACATGAAGTTCATTTGCCTTTGGACGTTCATGGAATGCATCTGTAACGATTGTATCTTTCTTTTTTGTATTAGCAAGAATAGTTTCGGCAATTGTCAAAGCAGTTCCAGATGGACTGTCTGCCTTCTGATTGTGATGAGCTTCCCAGGTTGCAATATCATATTCTGACCATGGTTCCATTATTTTTACTGCTTCAGCAATAATTTTATAGAGCATGTTTACGCCGATTGAAAAGTTAGAAGAAGTCATGATTACGCCGCCGCATTCACCAGCCATTTTGTTAACTTCGTTCTGTTTATCGTTCCAGCCAGTTGTTCCAACAACGATTGGAAGCCCTAGCGGCAAGAGAGCTTTAATATTTCCCATAACAGCAGTAGGATGACTAAATTCAATAACCCCTTCTGCTCCGCTTGATTTTACAGCACGAGCAACAGCATCGTAATCACCTGCAGGAACTTTTACACTTGCATCTTCAGAAACAACATCAACAGTTGACACAACTTCATGACCAAGTGACTTGGCACAAGTTTCAATCATGTGCCCCATCTTTCCGTATCCAACTAAAGCAATCTTCATAATCATGGCTCCTTAAGCAAAAAATGCCTTGTGCAAAATCTGAACAGTCTTGTCTGCTTCGTCGTCGTTAACGATGAAACTGATATTTACTTTGCTTGCACCCTGGCTGATCATCTGAACATTGATGCCTTCGTCGCTTAATGCTTCAAAGCCG
>JAFNQK010000097.1 GCA_017386165.1 Treponema sp. | reverse complement strand
TCTGCACTTGTGTCATCGTAAAAATCGGTTCCTGCCATGCAGCTCAAAGGAAGAGCGATGTCTTTTGGACTGTGGCCCATGATACCAACCTGATCAAGAGAAGAACCGTATGCAACAACGCCCCAGCGGCTCAAAACACCGTAAGTCGGCTTAAGTCCGTACAAGCCACAGTAAGAAGCAGGAAGACGAACTGAACCACCAGTTTCTGTTCCAAGGGAAAAGAGTGCCTGATTTCCTGCAACAGCGGCAGCAGAACCACCAGAAGAACCTCCGGAAACGTATTCGCGGTTGATTGGATTGCGGGTTGCACCATAAGCAGAATATTCTGTAGAAGAACCCATTGCAAATTCATCCTGGTTACAGCGTCCGAGAGGAACAGCACCTGCTTTTTCAAGACGGTCGATTACAGTTGCATTGTAAGGAGCCTTATAACCCTGCAAAATCTTAGAACCACAAGTTAAGTGTTCACCGCGGCAACTGATATTGTCTTTGTTAGCAAAAGGAACACCAAGCAAAGGTTTTGTTTCAAAAAGTTCATCGAGAGCGGCACTGCCCTTAGCACGAGCATCCTGAATTTCTTTATCGCAAGCTTCTGCTTTAGCGAGGGCAGATTCATACATTTCAAGGAATGCGTTCAAAGGCTTGTCGCTTTTTTTATCTTCTTCAAAAGTATCGATTGATTTTTTTACAAGTTCAACGCTTGTTGTTTCGCCAGATTTTAAACTGTCTATTGTTTCGTTAATAGTATTCATAAAATTTCCTACTCAAATATACAAGGTGGGGAATGCCGGCTCGATTAATCTCGCCGAGCCATTTTCTCGTTGAACCTAAAAAAGCCGCTCTGCGCCTTTTTTTTAACGGTTCTTCGATTTTAGGCACCCTCTCCAAGAACTTTTGGAACCTGGAAGTAACCGTCCATAAAGTTTTCGCTTACATTCTTTACATTAGGAATATCCAGGCCGGCAACAACTTCGTCTTCACGCAAGTTTTCTGCAACTGTAGACGGATAAGCATCGTAAGGATTTTCACTGTCATCGTATTTAGAAAGAATATCAAAGTAGCCGACAATTTCGTTTGCCTGCTTTTTTAATGTTTCGAGATTTGTACTTTCCGGAGAAAGTCTTGAAAGGTAAAGGAGATTATTCAATGTCTCCTCGTCAATTGTTTTGTGAGTACTCATGATTTTATTATAGAAAAAACTTTTATGTTTAGCAATTGCCTAAACCCCCGTAATATTGTAATGTAAGAGCACGCTTTTAAGAACTGTCTTAGAGTCGTATACATAGAGGCGCATGCCCCTGTGAGAATAACCCGTTGGCGGCTAGACCGCAGTAATGGAGAACGTCGATGCTTGAAGAAAAGGGCACCAATCAGTATTACATTACCAGACAGGATTCCACAGAATCTAATGCCCGCAGTTATCCGCGCAAATTTCCGTTTGCATTGGTAAAAGCCAAAGGCTCGTGGGTTGAGGACATTGAAGGAAACAAATATCTGGATTTTTTGTGCGGAGCTGGAACTCTCGCACTGGGTCACAATGACGATGAAATTAACAAGGCTATGGTGGAGCTGATTCAATCTGATTTTCCACTCCATACTCTTGACCTTACAACTCCGGTTAAAGATGAATTTGTTCAGACTGTGATATCACACCTTCCAAAAGAATTAGCCGAAAATTGTAAAATTCAGTTTTGTTCTCCAAGCGGAACAGACGCAACTGATGCAGCTCTCAAACTTTGCAAGACAGCAACAGGTCGCTCAACTATTGTTGCATTCCAGGGAGGCTTCCACGGAATGGGACACGGGGCTCTTTCCTGCACAGGAAACCTCGGTGCAAAAACTCTTGTAAACGGCCTCATGCCGGGAGTACAGCATTTTCCATATCCAAACACATATCGCGATTCATTCGGTCTTACAGGCGAAGCAAGCGTAAATGCCTGCTGTGAATATTTTGAACGCACCCTCAAAGACCCTGAAAGCGGAATGACAAAACCTGCTGCAGTAATTCTTGAAGCAATTCAGGGAGAAGGCGGTGTAAACCCAGCTCCTGTAAAATTCCTTCAGACAATCCGCCGCGTAACAAAAGAACTTGGCATTCCTCTTATTCTCGATGAAATACAGTGCGGTATGGGACGCAGCGGACGTCTTTTTGCATTTGAATACGCAGACATCGTACCGGATGTAATCCTAGTTTCAAAGGCAATCGGCGGAAGCCAGCCACTTTCAATCGTAGTTTACAACAAAGACCTTGATAAATGGCAGCCAGGTGCCCACACAGGAACTTTCCGTGGAAACCAGCTCGCAATGAAAGCCGGAACAATCGTTCTTAACCGTGTAACTCAGCCTGATTTCTTAAAGGAAGTTGTACGCAAGGGCGAAAAAATCATGGCCCGCATGAACGAAATCAAATCAAAGGTAAGCATTATTGGTGACGTTCGCGGAAAAGGTCTCATGATCGGCTGTGAATTTGTAAATCCAAAGGGTCAGAAAGACTGCGCCGGCCTCTTCCCTGCAAACGGGGATGCTGCTGCAAAAGTTCAGAAGCTCTGCTTTGAAAACAAGCTCGTAATGGAAAAGGGCGGCCGCGGCGGTAGCGTAATGCGTTGT
Source organism: Treponema sp. (assembly GCA_017386165.1). Classification (GTDB taxonomy): domain Bacteria; phylum Spirochaetota; class Spirochaetia; order Treponematales; family Treponemataceae; genus Treponema_D. The sequence goes on along the minus strand of JAFNQK010000097.1, from coordinate 1,166 downwards.
CTCTGTGCCCTTACCGTTACTGACAGCGAAATTGACCAGGCAATGGACATTTTTGAAAAAGCAGTTTTAGCCGTTGATAAAGAATATAAATGAAAAATCTCTTTTTAACTGATTCAAAAAAAGCGAAAAAAGAATACAAGGCTGTGATGAAGGAGACCGTCGATGCAGTTGCAAAGGCATTCTCCGATTCACAGGCATACTCGGGTCCCACTCCACAGGAATTAAAACAAATCGTCCGCGAAGAAACCATTCTTCCGGAAAAAGGCCTTGGATGGGACGAGGTTCTCCGTCAGACAAAGGAGATTATTCTCCCCAACCTTCTTAGAACAAGCAGTACAGATTATATGCCTCATTTGCATTCGCCAGCTACACTGGAAAGCATTGCAAGTGAAGTAATTATTTCAACCTTCAATCAGAGCATGGACAGCTGGGATCAGGCCCCTGTTGCAACCGAGATCGAAGTTGAAGTTATCCGCCACCTCTGTTCCCTTTATGGATACGACTCTAACAGCGATGGAGTTTTTACAAGCGGTGGTTCACAGTCAAATCAGACTGCAATCATTCTTGCCCGGGACTGGTTCATCACAAATGTACTGGGCTACGATGTAAAAAAGCACGGTCTCCCGGAAAATTTCCGCAAGCTCAGAATGTACACAAGCGAAATAAGCCATTTTTCAATGGAAAAGTCCGCTCACATTCTTGGGCTGGGATACGAATGTGTTGTAAAAGTTCCTGTGGATTCTCAAAAGAGAATGGACTTTGAAGTTCTCAAGAATCTCGTTGAAAAAGACATTCAGGACGGAAACATTCCATTCCTGGTAGTAGCAACTATCGGTACAACAGATTTTGGTTCAATCGACCCTGTAGAAAAAATTGCAGCCCTCTGTAAAGAACACAATATGTGGCTCCACGCCGATGCTGCATACGGAAGCGGTGTAATTTTAAGCAAAAAATATGCCTCAAAAGTAAGCAATCTCAATCTTTGCGATTCAATTACAGTTGATTTTCACAAGATGTTCTTGTTGCCAATCAGCTGTTCTGCCGTCCTCATCAAAGACGGCAAAGATTTTGACGCGCTTACAATCCACGCCGACTATCTCAACCGCGAAGAAGACGAAGAAGACGGTTACACAAACCTTGTTGATAAATCTTTACAGACCACACGA
>JAFNQK010000096.1 GCA_017386165.1 Treponema sp. | reverse complement strand
TTCATAACACCCTGGAATCCCTTACCTTTTGATGTAGCAGTTACATCCAAGAAACGTGTTTCGTTGAAAAGTTCCAAACCAACTGAATCCCCAACTTTAACTTCAGCATCGAAGTCACGGAATTCTTTCAATGTACGTTTTGGTGAAACGTTTTCTGGGAACATACCTGCGTATGCTTTATTTGCCTTAGTAGCCTTTAAATCGTCTACACCAAGAACAACAGCATCGTATCCGCATGTTTCCTTTGTCTTAGTAGCAACAACAGTGTTTGGCTCAACGCGGATCACAGTAACAGGTGTTAAGTTACCGGCTTCGTCGAAAACCTGTGTCATTCCTACTTTTTTTGCAATCAGACCTTTCATTCTGATATCTCCTATAAGGACTTAAGTCCTTGTTTATTCGGCCGCCAACCCAGATCCGGAGGGTCCGTACCATATTTTTTTACAGTAGTACGAGGAACTACTGCTTAATTTCTACAGCAACGCCTGCTGGAAGTTCAAGTTTCATCAATGAATCCATTACATCAGTTGTAGGATTCAAGATGTCGATAAGGCGTTTGTGAGTACGCATTTCGAACTGTTCACGTGACTTTTTGTTTACGTGTGGTGAACGAAGTACTGTTACCTTATTGATTCTTGTTGGAAGTGGGATAGGTCCTGAAACCTTAGCACCAGCCTTCTGAACAGCCTGAACGATAGCTTTAGCACTCTGATCGATCAGTTCAACATCAAAAGCACGAAGTCGAACACGAATCTTTCCATTAGCCATGAATTTAATCCTCCAAGGCGGCTGGCCCGACCTGATTACTCAGCAGACCAGCCCTCCTTAACCTTTAACTATTCGATAATCTTTGTAACCTGACCAGAAGCGATTGTACGACCGCCTTCACGGATAGCAAGCTTAAGACCTTCGTCCATAGCGATTGGGTGGATAAGTTCACCGATGATCTTAACGTTATCACCTGGGTTAACCATTTCTACACCTTCACCAAGCATTACAGTACCTGTAATATCTGTTGTACGGAAGTAGAACTGTGGGCGGTAACCATTGCGGAATGAAGAGTGACGTCCACCTTCAGCTTCTGTAAGAACGTAAAGCTGAGCTTCGAACTTTGTATGTGGTGTGATTGAAGCTGGCTTAGCCAATACCTGTCCACGTACAACGTCTTTCTTTTCAACACCACGAAGAAGGATACCTACGTTATCACCTGCGATACCCTGATCAAGTGTCTTCTGGAACATTTCGATACCAGTTACAGTTGTATCCTGAGTTGGTTTGATACCTACGATCTGTACAGCATCACCCATGTTTACAACACCACGTTCGATACGTCCAGTTACTACAGTACCACGACCAGAAATTGTGAAGATATCTTCGATTGGCATCAAGAATGGCTTATCTTCTGCACGTTCTGGATCATCGAACCATGTATCCATAGCAGTAAGCAATTCTTCGATACATTTTGTGTTTTCTGGGTTAGAAGCTTCGTTCAAAGCCTTGAAAGCAGATCCCTTAATGATTGGTGTGTCTGGAGAGAATCCGTAAGAAGCAACAGTTTCTTTAACTTCTTCTTCTACGAGCATCAACATTTCTTCATCGCCGTCGAGCTGGTCAACTTTGTTCAAGAATACGATGATCTTTGGTACACCTACCTGACGAGCAAGCAAAAGGTGTTCACGTGTCTGAGCCATAACACCGTCTGAAGCTGCGATTACGAGGATAGCACCATCCATCTGAGCAGCACCAGTAATCATGTTCTTAATGTAGTCAGCATGTCCTGGACAGTCGATATGAGCATAGTGTCTCTTGTCTGACTGATATTCCAAGTGACGAGTGTTGATTGTGATACCACGTTCCTTTTCTTCTGGAGCGTTATCAATTTCATCGTACTTAAGAGCCTTATCACCATACTTGTTAGCACAGTATGAAGTGATAGCTGCAGAAAGAGTTGTCTTACCATGGTCTACGTGACCAATAGTACCAACGTTCATGTGAGGTTTAGTTCGAACGAACTTCTCCTTTGCCATGTTTGTCTCCTAGCCGGTATTATTTCCGGCGTTTTAATATTTTAATGTGTTGCACTTTAAGCCAGAACACAACTTATAACAACAGTTACAAGTGCATTCGCAGACACACTTTATTGACAAATTGAGGATGATTGAAAATGTGATTAATCGGACTAGAAAAGTTATTACTTTCATGATATTCCATCATTTTCGAAATATCCTGGCCGGTAACCACCAAACATCATCAAATGTTCAATTTTGATAACTGGTATGGCATACATGAGCCTAAATCTGTTCCACAGACCAGTCAGAACCCAAGTACGCCTGTTATCAGGCTACTATCGACGATAGCAGCAGCATACTAAGGCCGTGCATTCCTGAAAACAAAGCTTTGCTTTATTAACTTTACGGACACACCAAACTTGCTTTAATAAGCAGTTTGCCAACATTCAAAGAACCCTAGTTTGCGAGCCCAATACGGACTAGCGTAAGTTTCTAATTTATACTATTTTTACAAAAAAGATGCAATACCTTATGTTAAATCTATAAGAAAAATTATTTGTGTGATATTATGAATATATGAAGAAAAAAGCAATTCTTTTAGTTGATAACACAGACCGTCTTGTAAATCTTGCACAATTCTTAGTTCACGACGGATGGGAAATTCTTTCTGCAGGTGCAACAGCCGCCTTTTTAAAAAGCTCGAATATTCCTGTAACAATCGACAAAGGCCTTACAGCAAGCATAAACACAGATCCAAACTTTATTCAATATATATACGGAATTACAAACAACACAACAAACAGATATACAACAATTCCGGAAGACATGCCTTTAATCGATCTTGTCTGCATCAACATCAAACCGGTATTTCACAAACTCAAGGATTTTACAGAAGTTGAAAACCCTGAAAACCGTATCGATCTAAAAAGAATTTCTTTACTAAGAACTTCAGCTAAAAATTTCGCCAATGTAGTTGTTTTGACTGACCCGGATGATTATGAAGAAGCAATCCACCAGCTTAAAGTTGGACAGGTTGTTCCGGAATACAGACTCTACCTTGCCGGCAAAGCCCTCAACGAGACAAGTGCATACGACGCCGCTTCTTCTGCAGCAATTTTATTCCAGGGAGCACAGATTGAGTTCCCGAATTACTTTTTAATTCCTTATGAACACATCACAAAATTAAGACATGGAACAAATAAGCAGCAGCACTGCCATATTTATTCAATGAACGAAGCCAAATGCGCAATGAGTGGCGTAAAGAAATTGCAGGGACCAGAACTTGCCTACCCCGCTTTTGTAAACTGCTTTTACGCATGGAAAATCATCACCGCTTTCATCAAAGTCGTAAAGGAACCATTAAGTGTTCCCGCTACAGATTGCAACGACTATCCATTTACTGCACAGTTTACACCACAGACAGGTTCCGTAATGATGCTGGCAGTCAAGAACAACACTCCTGTTTCAGCAGCCTTTGGTTCTAATGTTTTAGAAGCATACTGGAAAGCCTACAATGCCGACAAACCTTCATTCAAAGATGCGTTCATAGCCTGCAGTGCCGTCATAGACGAAAACGGTGCTCGAGAACTCTTGAACTGCGGGTGTAATTCAATCGTAGCCCCAGACTACACAAAAGAAGCTAAAGAAATTTTTAGCCAGAACCAGGAAATTTCCCTGTACATGGCTTCAAAGTTAATAAGCGACTATCCGGAACAGATTAGCGTAGACGGCGGTCTCATTTCTCAGCAGCAGGATTTAACATTCTTTAAGCACCTCAAGGTTGTTACTCAGAACAGACCAAATCAGCAGCAAATGGATGCCTGTCTCATGGGAATATTGATTTCTAAGTACGCAAAATCAGACGCTGCAGTTGTAATCAATGATTTTACAACAATCGGGATTTGCTCCGGACAGGTAAACAAAAGCCGGGCTGTAAAATACGCCATGGAAAATGCAAAAGAAATTTTTGACAATCATCTAACCTCTGACGATAGAAATGCCGAAATTTTAGTTAGCGACTCCGTTATTCATTTTGATGACAGAATCAGAATGATAGCTGACCTTGGAATCAAAACAATCATCCAGGCTGGCGGAGACGAAACGGATGAAGAGCTAATAAATTTCTGTAACGAACATGGAATTTCTATGATTTTTACAGGAATAAATCATCTGGCTTACTAAGAGGTGGGAAAATGATTTTTTATTTAGGTGATCTCCTTCAGGAACACTGGGGTCCTGCAAGACTTTTGCAGTCGTACACAGTGTTGATTTCATTAGTTTTGTACATTGGTTTTTTTGTTACCTACAAAATTCTTCCAAAATTTTACAATATTTTGCCTCATGACAGGGGAAGAGAATTTACTCCAGGGGCAGAAGCTGCAAAAGGAAAACCAACTGGCGCAGGTGTTATATTTATTACGATTTTTGCACTTTTGTGTATTTTGTTTGTTCCACTTCAGTTTGAACAGAGCGGAATTCTTCTATTAACATGGCTTACAATGCTCACCGGATTTTTAGATGACAGAAGTACATCCAGCTGGGGTGAATACCTTAAAGGAGCTCTTGATTTAATCATCAGCCTTTCTGCAAGTTTTCTTCTATATTATTGCACACTCAAAAACAGCACTGATGGAAACGTATATTTCTGGCTTCCATTTGTTTCTCATCCGTTAGCAGTTCATCCAGCCGTTTACATTTTGATTGGAACAATTCTTTTATGGGCATCAATCAACACAACAAACTGTACTGACGGTGTTGACGGTTTGAGCAGCACCCTGGTTCTCATCGCACTCATCACAATGGGAATCATCTTCTACTTTATTCTTGGACACAAAGACATTGCTGCATACCTTTTGGTTCCTCATATTATGGACGGTGCTAAATGGGCTCTCATGACATTTGCCCTAATTGGAGTTTTGATGGGATACCTTTGGCACAACGCATTTCCAAGTCACGTCTTGATGGGTGACGCCGGAAGCCGTGCATTAGGATTTTTTATCGGAGTTCTAGTTCTTGTAAGCGGAAACCCACTTTTGATTCTTGCAACTTCTACTGTAATTTTCTTGAACGGCGGAATGGGACTTTTAAAAGTATTCCTTTTGAGATTCTTCCACATTTCAATTTTTAAGAATGTAAGATTCCCGCTTCATGACCATATGAAAAAGAACCGGGGCTGGTCACCAACCCAGGTTATTATCAAGTTTATGATTATTCAGATTTTAATAACAGTTGCGATTATCGGACTGTTCTTTAAGATTCGTTAAAAAGCTGAATAAGAGTTTTAGCATCTTTAATAATATTTGAGATGTAACAATATTCATTTGGCATATGTGCTGTCTCGTCCATTGTAGACCAGACAACACAGTCAAAGCCTAAACGACGGAGTTCGGCACCAACAGTGCCTCCGCCAATACCGATAGTGCGTGGTTCAATGCCATGCACTTTTTTTATTGCAGAAGCAAGTTTTTGAACAACCGGTGCATCACAAGGGGTGGCAGGACTTTCACTCTGCTGTGCGAGTTCATAAGTCACTTTTACGCCGTACTTATTTTCAATCTCAGAATTGCATTCTCCTACCTTTGCCAAGACTTCTTTAATCGAATAACAAGGAAGAATTCTGCAGTCCATACAGAAAGTATCTTCTCCAGGAATTATATTTATGCCTTCTACATTACTCAGGCGCATTGTCGGCTGAAAAGTTGAATAATCCGGTTCAAATAAAGAGTCTTTTTTGTTGAAAATCTTTTCAAGATCATGAAGTTTCAAGCTCAATTCACAGGCAGCAAGACAGGCGTTTTTTCCCTGGTCAGGACGGCTTCCGTGACACTGAGCACCTTTTACATTCACCTTGAGCCAGATGATATTCTTTTCTGCAATTTCAAGAGTTTCCCCTTTTGGATCTCCACCATCAGGAATAAGGAACAAATCTTCTTTTTTGAAAATATGCGTATGCTCTAGAAGCCAGATTGCACCGTATTTAGAACCGACTTCTTCATCTGCTACAAAGAGCAGTTTAATTGTCTTTTGAGGTTTAACACCGTTCTTTACATAAGAAAGAGCAGCAAGAACACTGGAACAAAGGCCCTGCTGGTTATCTTCTACACCGCGACCGATCAACTTATCACCGTCCTGAACAACTTTCCATGGATCGCTATTCCAAAGCTTTAAATCTCCCACCGGAACAACATCAAGATGAGTCATTACGACCACAGACTGCTTTGATTCTCCTGCAATTGTTACGAGAATATTAGGACGTTTTCCGCTTGAAACACGGTTATCTTCAGCATAAAAGAACTGAATCTGTTCAGATTTGATACCCTGCTTTAAAAGCCAGTCATTAAGTGCCTGGGCTTTTTTTAATTCACCGTCGCCGCCGTTTTCTGGAGCGAGAGCCGGATTACTAGTCAAAAGGGTCTCCAATTCTACCATTAGAGAACTGGAATTTTCTGCGTATGAAAAAAGAGAAGTGATATCATTCATAATTAAAATAATAGCATTAATTGTTTAAATAAAAAACATGTATTCTACAAATAAAAAAATTGGCTACCGGTCGCATTACGATGATTGAAAATCGTGCGCTCGCGCACTACATGCTGTTTGTGGCAAAGATTATATAATCTGTCGCTCACGCGACAGCCACAAACAGCATGTTTTTCATCATCGCCCTGCTCCCTCCCTCCATTTTTTATGGGCATTCTTCATTTTTTGCGACCACATCAAGTCGCTATTATTTTAATCATCAATTATTAAAAAGTAACACCATAGTCAGCAGGGTTCTTTTCGCTAACGAGGATTGGTTGAGTGGTAGTGCCGCCGGCGAAGGTTACTGAGCCGCCACTTACGGTTGCACTGGTTCCGTCGTACCAGTTGTAAACGATTGTACCGTCGGTCCACAATGTACTTACATCGATATTTGTATCTGAAATACTGATTGCAACTTTGTTGTCGCCAGCAGAACCACTGTAAGTGCGAAGGTATGCAGTACCGGTTCCGGCACCAACGGCAGGATTGTACTTACGGAAGGTTCCGACTTTTCCCCAGTGAACTGCAATAGAATCGTTTGAAGGTCTGTTAGAAGCTGTTCCTGAAATTGTACCGTCCGACCAGTTAAAGTCACCGCGGGTTTGCATATCTGTATCGGCATAATCTGTATAAGCCTGACCACGATTTGATTCGTCACCGTAATAAATCTGGATTCCACCAGGAGTTAACTGAAGCATTGTTCCCACTTCTGCCTGATTACTTGCTCGACAAAGCTTTGTATCGTGACTTGAAATATATGTCAAAACGTTATCGTGGTTTCCGTTTCCATCAGAGTCAACGTTGTTATTGATAGAAAGATAACTAGACCAGGTACTTGTACTTGGATAACTTGAAGAAGTACCGCTTCCTGCAGAACTATTAAAGCTGAAGTTAATCATGCTGTCGAACTTGCCGGTTGTATAATACTCACCTGTTCCGCCGATTGCAGTCCAGCCAAAGCATTCACCTGTCATCCAGAAACTTTCGTCCCAGTCTGCAGCACCTGTATCTACACCGTTATATTTTTTACTCTTTTCAGAGTCTTCTCGCCATGCTTCAAGAGCCGCCTGACAAGCGACTTTGAGTTGCCCCCAGCGTTCAGGCTGAACATGTTTTGCAGTATC
>JAFNQK010000095.1 GCA_017386165.1 Treponema sp. | reverse complement strand
TGATCGCTTGGAGCAATTCATCCGCCGCTCACCGGACAGGGTAAAGGACTAAATATATGATTTACACTTTTTTAGTTGGTATAGATGCTGTTTTTAGAATTAGTAAATTCTTGTTGTTTCATACGGTTGGTTATTTTTTAACATACCTTCTTTCTATTTTGGGCTGGATTTTTTTAAGGAAAAATAAGTCTTTGTTAAAAACATGCCTGGGTTTTGTTTTCTTGCCGGCTTTGCCTTTGTTTAATACATTGTATAGTTTTGGTTCAGAACTGCGCCGCTTTCATATAGAGAATTTTTTTAAATTTGGCGGCATTTATTTTGCGGTTCTTCTTGTAAGTTTGGCCGTAATTTTATTGATGACGAAAAACAAAAAATTAAATAAAGGTGGAATACAATTTGTTTTTATCGTATTGTCTGGCTTAATGATTTCTATTCACAGTTGCATTGAGTTGATTCCAAATTTTGAAAACTTTAGAAACTGGGAATTCTTTTACTTGTCAATAATACTTATAGTTTTTTATTATTTGACAGTTGTTAAAGTCAGAGTTTATTATGATAATGATAAAAAGTCCAAGGTATTGAATCTTGTCTTAGGTATTTTGTTTTGGAGCTATATGATTTTGTATGATTTTACCTGTTTTGCTCTTGCGGCGGGTAGTGTATAAGGTAAAAGGTGCCTATGCTGCAAATTAGACCTGTTTCCGACTTGCGTAATAAGTTTGCAGAATGGGAAAATAGTTGAATGATACTTGCGGTTAATTTTTTATACAGGTTCTAAGCAATTTGCAGAAAAAAACATGATGGTGTATAATAAAGTTTCGTGGCCGATGGTGTGGCTTTTGGCGTAATTTTTGCATGTAACCTTGAAAGCGTGATAAGATTATGATATTATAATGATAGGAGGTGCCTATGCTGCAAATTAGACCTGTTTCCGACTTGCGTAATAAGTTCGCAGAAATAGAAGAGATTGTATCAACAAACAGAAGTCCTGTTTTTCTTACAAAAAATGGCTATGGTTCTATGGTTGTAATGAGTCTTGATTTGTATGATAGTCTTACAGATAGCATTGAGGCAAAGTTAGATGAAGCTGACATTCAGGCTGCTTCTACCGAAACTCGTTTGAGCCATGATGAAGTTTTTTCAAAAGCCCGTTCATTGGTAAAGTCTAAGTGATGGGAAAATACAAATTACGCTATCTTCCTATAGCTGAGCAGGATTTGCTCGAAATTGTAGAGTATATACAGAATAATTTACAAAATCCTATTGCGGCCGAGAATACTCTTTTAAAAATTGAAAATGCTATAATTGAACGATTAGAATCCCCAGAATCGTTTGCAATCTGGCCATCAAAGAAAAAACGCCCTTATCCTTATCGAAGAATTAATGTTGGAAATTATACAGTCTGGTATGTTGTCATTGATAATGTAATGGAAATTCGCAGAATATTGTATTCAAGACGAGATGAAGAGAATTTGATTTAATTATAAAACTGGAGAAGAAATTGAAAAAACGGACTTTGTTTTTAACTATAACTTTTGTTGTCATAATTTTTGCAGTTTGGATAATGCTTGTATTATTTTATTCGGCAGTTCCGAATTTTTCAGTTGCTGATTCTAGAGGCGGGATGGCAGAGGCAGATGGCGAGATTACAAATGTTGCTTCTGATTTTCTTCCGCTTGGAGATGGTGAAAAAAGACTTATTCTAAACGGAAACAAAATAGTTTCTGCTGTTGAAAAATATTTTCGTGAAAATGGCGATTATCCGTCTTCCCTTGAAATTCTTGTGCCTGATTATATTGATGAAATTCCGAAAACTGGATACAAAAGAACTTATCTTTTTAGCTTGAAAATAGAAGAAGCCGTTTATGACTATTCAGTTATTCCTGTAAAAGGCAATCAGGAATTTTCAATTAGTGTGCGCTACGGAATGTTTGATGAATGGTATTATTCTTCAGAAAAGAAAATTTGGGAATGGGAAAATCATTGAAGTGGATGTTTGCGTGAATGGGGTGCAGCTTACGCCCGATTGGAAGGGCCGCGAAGCGGTTGCCGCCAGGCAATGGAGGCGGAAGCCGGTTCTCGCAACGAAGTTTCAAGCGACCCTGCAAAGCGGGGACAAATTGCATCCATGCAATTTGTCCCCGTGAGTTTTCTGTGAAAACTCA
>JAFNQK010000094.1 GCA_017386165.1 Treponema sp. | reverse complement strand
GTGATAAAAAAGTGAAGAATCCCGTAAAGGGAAATCTGATAGAGATTCCGAATCAAGTTCGGAATGACACTGCACAAGTTGAGAATGACACTTCAAAACTTGCAGATAAAACTTCAAATAACAAGGAGTCAAACATGAAAATTTCAGTAAAAGGAATGATGTGCGAACACTGCGAAATGCACGTAAAAAAAGCCCTCGAAGCAATCGACGGAATCACTTCAGCAACAGCCTCTCACAAAGATGCGCTTGTAACAATCGAAACTTCAAAGTCAGTTGATGAAAACCTCATCAAAGCCGCAGTTACAGATGCCGGTTACGAGTACGCTGGAATTATTGCATAAGCTTTCAGGCGAAACTTGCTTGAACGGGTTCATTGCTCAGGCACACGAGCCCGTCTCAAGTATTATTTCTCAAAAAAAGATTTTATTACCTTGAATGCATCAGAATTAAGAATCTTCGCTTTTATACTTTCATCCAAATAATTCTTGTTTAATTTCTTTTTTGAATATTTTAAGTAAGTGTCTTTTGAAACTTTAATTAAGAGTGATGTGAAAAACTGTTCCCAGCTGAAATATTCCTTACTTTCAATAACACCAGAAGGTTCTTTTAGGACTTTTGAAATCTCTGCATCCTTAAATAAGTCTGACTGCAAAATCAGATATTCAAAAGATTCAGGTAAATACAATATAGCGTTATTTTTCCGTCCGATTATTTTAGTAACTTTATCCATTTGAGAACCAAAGGCTGCTCCATCTGCAACTATTAGGGTTGTACCTTCAGATTTGTTCAAATAATTAAAGATGTTTGATTTACCTTTCGCTGACTCGCAAGGATATTTTCCATCAGATAGATTTTTGAAAAAATCGAATCCAGAATTCGAATCTTCTGTCAAAACAGCGCCTATCGGCTTACCTTGAAAATCATCATTATAAATATGATAAAACTCATGGTATATTTGTTTAAGGTCAGCGTATTTTCCTGAAGTATGAATGCCGTAAATTTCATTTACGCTATATGGAAGATTTTCAAGTCCCTCACGAGTAATAAGAACATAATAGTTATCTGTTTGCTTTATTGTACTTGCAAAATCTTTAGAAGAGATAAAACGGTTACCTTCATCAATAAAAACAATGCAATCTTGAAAAAGAGTAAGAGTCTGCTGCCAGTCATTTCCTTCCAGGACTACGCATTTTTTCTTACATGAAAGATTAATGCCGCTGTCTGCTCCATTTAGCTGATATTCACGAATTAAATCAACAAGTGTAGTTTTTCCTGTGGCACTATTTCCCTGAATGACTGTGATATTGCGGCGGATTGTAAATTCATATTTTACGAGATTATTCTGTACTGATATTTGATATGAGCCTTTCATACCAGTTCTCCTGCTACAGAAATAAGCTCTGCCATTGAATGAACAATCACATTTTTATTAACGATCCTGATATCAAACTGTCCGTTACCAAAATCCATCAAATGTCGAAGATTTACAGTTACATCTTTATTAGAGGCAATTTTTAAGAGCCAGGCTGCACAATTATCACCGCAGTTAGAAGCATTGAAAATTTTATCTGAAATATGATTTATCAAAATAAGGGTCTTTACACCACCCGAAAGAGAAGTTGGAGGAATGATACCAAGAACCGGACTCTCAATGGCGCCATCAGAAATGACTTTTGAATTATCAACATCCTTAATCATCTGTCTGGTTTGTTCTTCGTTCAGCCATTCTTTCTCATAAACATTCTTGAAAAAAACAGAGGTGTTATATATTACATCTTTACATTCGCCAAATATGATGTTTAGCATTTTTTATCCTCTCAGATATTTTAGCACAAATATACAGATTTTTGAATATATCCCGTCCCTATTACACAAACTCCCAAAATCTGCTAAGATAATCCAACTTTTCAATAGATTGCCTAATCTTATTAAGAGCGGATTCCCGCAACTTTCTATGCTCATGCGCAAGGTCTTTGCGTAGTTTTAATGCAATCACATTTATATTCTGGAGTTTCGTATGCCAAAATCTTTGGGACAGGAAATTCTTTTTACCATTCTGATGGTATTTGTTATGGTTTATGCAATGATTTGTTACAACATTGCACTTGCGACAGGCGGAATGACTAATTCTGTATTTTTGCTTGCTTTCCACGAACTGCCGATTATGGCACCAATTGCTCTTGTTCTTGATTTCTTTATTGTTGGTCCAATCGTCAAGAAAATCACTTTTAAAAAGTTTGATGTAAAAGCCACAAATCCGGTATTCATCGTTCTTTCAATTTCAATCTGTTCTATCTGGCTGATGTGCCCGCTTATGAGTCTTGCCGCTACAATTCTTTTCAAGGGTGGCTTCCAGAAAGAAATGATTTCCATCTGGCTGCAGACTACCGCCTTCAATTATCCGATGGCGGCATTCTGGCAGCTTTTAGTTGCAGGTCCTCTCGTTCGTGGAATCTTCGGTCTGATTTTTAAGAAAAAGGATTCTTCCACTACAACTGAAGAAGCTTAAAGTGATTCTTCCAGTAATCAATAAGACCGTCGGCTTTCATCTTGCTAAGTTCTGCACTCAAAGCTGAGCGGTCTACCTGTAAGTAGTCTGCAAGCTGCTGGCGATCAAAAGGAATATCAAATTCTGCATCCAGACTTTTTGAAGGAGCACAGGAAGAAAGATAAGCAAGAAGCCGACCTCGAATTGTTTTGGACGTAGTGTGAAAAATACGCTGCGACAGATGAAGATTTTTATTC
>JAFNQK010000093.1 GCA_017386165.1 Treponema sp. | reverse complement strand
GCTATTCATTGTTTCTGATGGTATGGGGAGCAAGCCTTATTCTGATATAGGGTCTAAGATGGCGTGTAAGTCTGTGGCCAAGGAAATCGAGCTCTTTGTAAAAAACAAGCATTCGTCTTATCCGATTTCTCAGTTGTTTGAGAATGTTGTTGAACGATGGAAAAAGTCGGTTTTGCCGCACGATGCAAAAGAATGTTCTGCAACATGCCTGTTTGTATTTGCAACGAAAACAAAAATAATGACCGCAAGACTTGGAGATGGCATGATTTGCCTATTGGGCAAAGAGTATTCTCAATGTGTTGCGCTGACGGATGACAAGGATGGTTCATTTTCTAATGCGACTTGCTCATTGTCGGATTCTTCTGCGGTGCAGGAATTTAAGTATGCCATTTATGATAGGTCTTTGTTTGAAGGGGTTGTGTTGTCGACGGATGGAATATCCGCAGATATGAATTCTGGGAAGGAACTTCCATTTGCGGAAGATATTTTCTGCGAATTGAAGAAAATGTTCTTTTGGAAGCGAAACGCTTTTTTGCGGAACATGATGGAAAACTGGCCTGTTCCGCACCATACCGATGACAAAACTATTGTTGTAGCGGGGCTGTAATGCAAAGTGCTGATGAAAATGTTTTTTCCTTGTGTGATAGTGAAGGGAATACTGTAGAAATTAGAAGTGTGCTGGATTCTTATGGTTACTCGCACGATATCGCTAAAGTTCTAGGTCAAGGTGGACAAGGTGTTGTTTGCCTTACTCGCAATCCTGAGATTGTTATAAAGTTTGCTCTTGATTCCAAAGGTCGTCTTATCTGTAGGGACAAAAATAAAGAAGCTTTCTTAAAAAATGATGCCGCTTTTAAGGTGATTATGCAAAAACCATTTCCGGAAAGGCTTCATTTGGCTTATCCGATGGCTCGCCTTGTAGATTATTCAGGCTTTGTGATGCGTCTTATGGGCGATATGACGGGCTTTTCTGACCTTGTTCCTTTGGATGAAAAAGCGATTGGAAAGATGGCTGAAGATGGTGGACACCGGAGGCGTTTTGGACTGCTTGCGAAACTTGCGGCTTTGTTGGCTAAAATGCACAGTGTAGGGATGGTCTATTGCGATTTGTCTCCGAATAATGTGTTTGTGACAAAAGATTCTAATTTTGCAACTCAGAATGTTTGGCTTATTGACGCGGATAATGTTTTTATTCCTGGTGAGGATTCTGAGAAATTGGTATATACGCCTCGTTATGCGGCTCCGGAATTACTTGAGGGGAAAAGCTGTAGTATAAATAGCGATGTATATTCCTTTGCTACGTTAGCCTTTGAAACTCTTGCTGCTCTCCATCCGTTTGCAGGGAAAATGGCCAAGGTTGGAGGTTTTGAAGACGATTGGGATGTAACCGCTAAAGATGCGAAAAAAGAAGATGAACAAAAGCAAGTTGATATAGATCCACAATATTCTGGCAAAATTCCTTGGGTTGAAGATTTTAGCGATGTTTCTAACCATACAGATGATGGTTTGCCTAGGCAGAATTTCTTGACTGACGAGACTTTCACTTTGTTCAACATGACTTTCTCAGAAGAAGGTCGTGAAAACCCGAAAATTCGACCTACGTCGGTTCTTTGGGCAAGAGCGTTTGCCCATTCGCAGGCACAAAGCGTGCGTTGTCCCGATTGTGGCATGAGCTTTGTGTATGATGAATCTTCCAAAAAATGTCCTTGGTGTGATAAAAAGCATCCTCCGATTTTGCTGTTGAAAGACGAGAATGGAAAGGTTGTTTTTGCTCATGAATTGGAATTTTGTGAAGATAATTCTGGTCCCGAATTTTCTTTGCCAGAACATGTGTTTATGCCGTTTGATGTAAACACTTTTTATCGTGGAGTCTTTAAAGTACGTACTGTAAATTATAATGGCAGAGGTATCGAGTTTTCTTTGCAATTGCAGTTTGTGGATAATTGTGACTTTTTTATGGGTGTAAATGGAAAAGAAGAAAAAATTTCGGGTCGTTACATTCTTCAGATAAGGAAGGGCGAAACGTATGCCTTAAAATGTGTTGGACGCAACGAATGGTCTCGTACTCTTTCTGTTGAAATTGTGGGGAAGTGCTGATGATGAATGTAAATCATATTGAAACTGTTCCGTTTTATGAGAATATTGAAGCAAAGGTTGTTGTTGATAAAGATGCTTCATGCATAAAAGTAGGCTCTTTTACAGTCGTGCCGAATCCCATTCATCATAACTATATTATCCGGACGAAAGATCGGGCTGTTGAATTTGATTTCAAGAATAAGCAGGACAAAGAAAATGTGGATTTCTGCTTCCGCAGAAAACAAGCGCATATATGCGAAGTAAAGTCGGTCTCAAAAGACGGTGAATTTATTTTTGATTTTTATGTGTTTGCGGGGGCTGTTGTAGAATTTGGTGATGTTGCTATTCTTGCAGAAATGGAAAAAATGGACAAATTGCAGGATAAAAATGGCAAAGATATTGAAGAATTCCGAAAGAGGCTTGCTGAAGATTGCTCGGTGATGCTTGATGGTGAATCTTATTTTATCATGCAAGGGGATTACGAAACTCCAAATGATGAACAGGAGGAGAATGCCGATGATTCTGATGAATCGGAAAAAAATGAAATTAGTGGTGCTTTTTCGATTCTGTGCAGTCGTTTTGGTAAATGTTTTGCTATAAAGGTGCAACAGAAAAATTTAACATCGACCGGAACGGAAAAGTATTTTATGGTAACCGGTACGGTTTTGCGTAAAAATATTCGTCCTGCTTGCAATTTTCACTTGGTAAAGGCGAACATTTCTTTTTCGGATCAGAAAACAAAGGCTTCTGAATACAATCTTGAAAAACTTAAAAATCTGATTGAAAAAAGCGGCAGTTATTTAAAGGCTTGGCGCGAATATACTGCGGCTCGTGGAAATCGTATTCTTGAACAGGCTCGAAAGTTCGGCGTATTGCATTATGAACGTTGCACTCCTGTTTCTGAAGACTGCATAAAGCTTTATTTTAAGGAAAATATTTCTAAAAAAATGAAGGAATCTTCGGTCGAAGAAGCGGTCCTTTGCTTCAATAATGTGGCACAGCCTCTTTTTATGCAGGATATAAAATGCGATTTCCTTGAATATTGCGAAAAGAAGAGTCTCGCTGCGAAGGAACGCAAGGCGAAAGAAGCAAATGAGAATCAAGCAAAAAAGAAAGTAGTTCAAGAAGAAGTTGTATGTGATGTTGCCGATTATGAAGGTAATTGGATTCAACTTACGCTCCCGACTGATAAAAATGCTCCGACAATTTCAAACATTCCTCAGAAAGGCTGTATTTGGATGTCCATGACTGGCGAAGAGAGCCAAATCAATCGACAGCAGGATGCCTGGGATATGATATCTACGGGACGTGCGGGCATCAATTTTTTGGGAAATATTTTGGAAGGCAGTTTTGATTTTATGTCATTTGGTAAGAATCCTTCCAAGACGCATATTTCAAATCGTGTGCAAGAGAAAATATTTAAAAATCCGCCAACGGATCGACAGCTTGAAGCGATTGACGTGGCGCTGAGTACTCCTGAAATTGCTCTTGTGCAGGGACCTCCTGGCACAGGCAAGACTACAGTCATTACGGCCGTTCTTGAGCTTTTGAACGAAATGCAAGATAAACGCGGTGTCACTGCGGGTCGCGTTCTTGCAACGTCGTATCAGCATGACGCTGTAGAAAACATGATTGAGCGAATTCGCATCAATTCCCTGCCGACTTGGAAATATGGAAAGCGTCGTGACGCTCATGGAAGCTACAACGAACATATAGATTCTTGGTGTAAAGAAATTGAAGAAAGAGTCCTTTCGCTTCATCCGAATATTGAAATTTCTCATAGCGAAGAAATCTTTGCAGATAAAATTGCCGAATATAGAATATCTCCGTTACCAGAAAATAAAGAGAGCTTGCTTGAATATGTTGCTTTGCTCCCTGTGTCAGAAAAGCTTGCTTCTGAAGCGAGAAATCTTTTGTTGCGGAAAGATAAGGCTGTTTCTTCTGTGGATAAGGCTTTATTTAGAAAAATCCTTTCCATCAGAACTTCTGAAAAAACGTATTCTGATGATGGACAAAAGCGTGTAGAAGAATTGTATTTTGCGCTTGAAAGTATTTGGCTGCCTAGGCATCAAGAATGGGAATCGTTTTTAATGGATTTGGTTGTTGGAAACGCATCGCCATCGACAGAACAACTTCAAAAACTTGCTGAATTGAAATCAATTTTGCTTGAGGAATTTTCCCCAAGACCTGCATATTTTGCTTTTGAGGTTGATGACGAGGTTATGTCCTTATGCAATAAGGTTGTCGTTTTCTTGATGTCGCTCCATAGCAAAAAAAGTAAAAAGGATCAGATTATTGCAGATTGGGTTGACGCTCTTCGTTC
Source organism: Treponema sp. (assembly GCA_017386165.1). Lineage (GTDB taxonomy): Bacteria > Spirochaetota > Spirochaetia > Treponematales > Treponemataceae > Treponema_D. The sequence goes on along the minus strand of JAFNQK010000093.1, from coordinate 1,216 downwards.
GGGGCATCAGGCGTTTGCCCGAACATTGAAGGAATGTGATTATGTTTATGCAGCGACAAGCCAGCAGTCTGTTGGAAAGGATATAACGAAGCAAAAGAAATCTGTTGAACAGGCGAATAGTTCCTATATCAAATTGTATGATACCGTTATTGTGGATGAAGCGGCTAGAGCGACCCCTCCCGATTTGCTTATCCCGATGTGTAAAGCTGTAAAACGTATTATTCTTGTGGGTGACCATAGGCAATTGCCGCAACTCGTTGATGACGACCTTTGCAATGATGTTTATGAAAAAACGCAACAGGAAATGGAATCCAAGAAAGATTCCTCTTCGGAATCGTCAGAAAATGTGAATGACGCTTACGAGAATGCTTTCAAGTTAAGCCTTTTTGAGCTATTGTTCAAGAAACTCAAGGAATTAGAGGAAAAGGATGGCATAAAGCGGACGATTACACTGGATAAGCAGTTCCGTACTCATCCTGTTTTAGGACGCTTCTGTTCTCGGATCTTCTATGAGCCTTATGGCGAAGGATACGAATCCCCTAGACCGGCGAGCGACTTTGAACACAATCTTCCTGGGATTGAAAATAAGGCAGCGGTTTGGATTGATGTCCCTAAAGAATGTGGTAGAGAAGAAAAGCATGGAACGAGCCGAATTCGTGATTGCGAAGCCGAGTGTATCGTTGAGACTATGATGAATTTTGTACGGAGTCAGAATCATCTTGCTAAAGAAAAGAAAATGAGCTTTGGTATCATTACGTTCTATAGCGCTCAGCGAAATCTCATTCTGCAAAAGCTTGGACGTTACAAGAAAGAATTGAAAGATTCTGTGACTTACAAGGTTGGAACCGTTGATGCTTTCCAGGGAATGGAATTTGATGTCGTCTTTCTTTCGGTCGTACGTTCTACTGGGGTTATTGATTTTCTTACTCCCAATAGACTTTGCGTCAGTATGTCTCGCCAGAAAAAAGTCCTTATAGCAGTCGGTAGTAAAGATTTTGTGACATCAGAAAAGGCAAGGGCTCAAAAGGTTCCTGCTTTGGCGGAGTTTTATGATTTGTGCAATGGAAAAAATGACGAAGGTTATGGAGCGGTCTTGACATGGAAAAAATAATTGGTGGAAAAGAATGGAATGGTGCATTCCCTGTAAGAATTCGCCAAAAAATTTTGTGGCCTTGTTATGAGTTCATTGCCCAAGCTGCGGGTGTTGATGATTATG
>JAFNQK010000092.1 GCA_017386165.1 Treponema sp. | reverse complement strand
CGCGGGGAATTTGAAGAGCGCCTTAAAGCCGTCATAACAGAAGTTACCAAGAGTGAAGGGGAAATAATTCTCTTTATTGATGAACTTCATACAATTGTTGGGGCAGGTGCCAGCGAAGGCAGCATGGATGCTTCAAACCTTTTAAAACCTGCTTTAAGCCGTGGTGAAATTCACGTAATCGGTGCAACAACTCTCGATGAATACCGCAAGTACATAGAAAAAGATGCAGCCCTTGAACGACGATTCCAGCAGGTTTACTGTGCAGAGCCGACTGTCGAAGATACAATTGCCATTCTCCGTGGCCTCCGGGATAAGTATGAAATCCATCACGGTGTCAGAATCGAGGATGAAGCCCTTGTAAGTGCGGCAGTTCTTTCTAACCGCTACATTACAAACCGCTTTATGCCGGATAAGGCAATCGACCTTGTGGACGAAGCTGCCAGCCGCCTCAAGATGGAAATCGAAAGCCAGCCGACAGAACTGGACCAGGTAGAACGAAAACTCCTTCAGCTCAGCATCGAAAAGCAGTCCCTCAGCAAGGAAGATGACCCTGCAAGTAAGGAACGACTTGTAAAACTTGAAAAAGAAATTGCAGAAATAACCACTAAGCGGGATACCATGAAGCTTCAGTGGCAGAACGAAAAAGCCGGTATCGATAAGAGCCGTTCGTTAAAAGAAAAGCTCGAAACTGCCCGTTTCGAAGAAGAAAAATTTACCCGCGAAGGAAATCTTGAAAAAGCTGCGGAATTAAAGTACAGCATTATTCCTGGACTTGAAAAACAGATTGCCGAAATGAATGAAAAGGCCGCTGAATCAAAAGACACCTCTGATGCTGCAGAAGAAAGACAAAGCCTTTTGCGTCAGAGCGTTACAGAAGAAGACATAGCAAAGGTTGTTTCAAGCTTGACTGGCATTCCTGTTAGCAAGATGATGACAAGCGAAAAGCAGAAATACCTTCAGTTGGAAGAGGTTTTGCATAAACGTGTAATCGGCCAGAATGAAGCCGTACAGGTTGTAAGCGACGCAATTCGCCGAAACAGGAGCGGCCTCAGCGATCCTAATCGTCCTCTTGGTTCATTCCTGTTTATCGGACCAACCGGGGTAGGTAAGACTGAGCTTGCAAAAACTCTGGCAGATTTTCTCTTTAACGATGAAAAATCCCTTACCCGAATCGATATGTCGGAGTACATGGAAAAATTCAGTGTGAGCCGTCTTATCGGGGCGCCTCCGGGATATGTGGGCTACGATGAAGGCGGTCAGCTTACGGAAGCAGTGCGACGCCGTCCTTACAGCGTAGTTTTGTTTGATGAAGTTGAAAAAGCTCATCCGGATGTTTTCAATGTTCTTCTTCAGGTTCTGGATGACGGTCGCCTTACAGACGGACAGGGTAGAGTTGTAGACTTTAAGAATACAATCATCATCATGACCAGCAACCTGGGAAGCGAACTGATTCTGGATGACGCAGAACAGGGAAGTGAAGTTTCTTCTGAAACCCGTGGAAAGATCGACCAGCTTTTGAAACAGCATTTTAGACCGGAGTTCTTAAACCGAATTGATGAAACTGTAATGTTCCAGAAACTGGGCAAAGACTGTATCGGAGGTATTGTCCGCATTCAGCTTGACCGTGTTGCAAAACGTCTTGAAGACCGACGAATTTCCATCAGCTTTGATGAATCTGCTATCGGTTTCCTGTGCGAAAAAGGTTATGACCCGGCATTTGGTGCCCGTCCGGTTAAACGTGCGGTTCAGACCTGGGTTGAAAATCCTTTGTCCAAGGAACTCCTTGCAGGAAAATTTGGTGAAGGCTCAGTAATCAAAGTTACCGCCGGAGCCGGTGAACTTGCTTTCAGTCTGTAAGCCTGTCTAAAAACAGGATTTTATAAACCTTGTTTTTCTTAAATCTCTCCATTATAATTTTCTATTATTGAGGAAATTATATATGAAGAGATTTTTTTTACCATTTGTTTTTTTAATGCTTATTTTGCCTTTGTCTGCTGAATCTGTAAAAAATCCACGGGGATTTTCAATAGGACTTTATGGGGCAGGTGATTTTCCTCTGGCTGATTATGCTGAATTCTGTACAGCAAATGCAGGTGGTGGTTTGGGTGTTGAACTTGCAATTCCTTTGGGATCTGATAATTTTTCTATTGGTTTTTCAGCCAGATCTTCTTTTAGATATGGTTTTGTAAATCCCAATAATTCTGTAATTGATTCTTTGTATGATTTGGATTTTCTTGCAGGATTTTTTGTAAGACTGGGATTTTCTATTGGTAAACTCAAGATGGCTTTTGTACCGGAACTTTCTTATGGCGGACTCTGTCATTTCGTTCTGCCAAAACCTGGAATTTTCGATTTAAATAATTTCTATATGGATCAGATAATGACCTTTGCTCCTTCTTTGAGATTTGTTCTTCCTGCTGACCTTGAGATTGAAGCGGCTCCTGTGTATGCAATTTCCTTTGAAAAAGAGATTGTTCCTCAGCAGATTGGCGGACGAATCGGACTTTTGTGGCACATTTCTGATTTTGTAAAAAATAAAAAGTAAAAATGAAACCTAATAAATTAAAAGTTCACTTGCGGCATTTTTGGAGAAATGTAAGATTTGCTCTAAAAAATCCATTTACATATTTTTATTTTCTCATTTTTATAATTATTGCAATTGCGACTCTTGCTGTTTTTGATTCTGAAACCAAAACTGACAGCGGAATTGAAACGATGTTTGATTCCGTGTGGTTTACTCTGGTTACAATCATGGCGGGATATTTTGATTACTGCGTATCCTCTGTAAAAGGAAGAATTGCCGCTCTTGTTCTGCTGGCTCTCGGAATGGTTTTGCTCAGTGTTATTACCGGTAAAATTGCTTCTGCATTTACAGAATCTCAAATGAAACATGATAAAGGTTTAAGGAAATTAAGAAAAATGAAAGGTCACTTTATAATCTGCGGCTGGCGCCCAAATTTTGAAAAAATTCTTGAAACAGTGTTAAAGTCAAATCCCGATATTACTCCTGATATGGTGGTTCTTGTAAATAACGCACCAAGCGAGGCAATTGAACAGATTCGTTCTGATATAAGATTTAAGGAAGTGAATTATATTTCTGGGGATTTTGCAGAAGAAGCTACTTTGAAACGCGCCTATATCGATACTGCCGAAAGAGCCCTGATTATCTGCGACCGTTCAAAAAATTATTCAAACCTTGAGATTGATTCCCGCACGGTTCTTGCCGTTCAGATGATAGAAAGCATTAATCCACTGGTTTATGTTGCAGCGGAACTTATTGATTCTAAATTTGAAAAGCACCTGAAGCTTGCTCACTGCGATGAAATTATTCTTACTCAGGAATATGAACACAGCCTTTTGGCTACGGCTTCCAGCGGGCAGGGCTACAGCAATGTAATCCGTACTCTCATTGGAGACGATGCTGATTCCGGCATTTTGATTT
>JAFNQK010000091.1 GCA_017386165.1 Treponema sp. | reverse complement strand
CAGGCATTACAATCGAAAGCGAAAATAGGCCTGCTGCAAAAAAATCATCTGCACATTCTGGTATAAGCAGCTTGTTTGATTGTTTCAAATTATAAAAATATGACAAAAAGCACGTCCTCAAGCTGATTCTTCATAAAAAGTGTGCTTTCACTATCAGTTTGGGGACAAAATTCAGGCAGAAAAGTAAAAAAAAGGACATTTTTTTACTTCCCCCCCCCTCCCCCCAAGGTGTACTTAAGTACAGAATATGAACTCCCTGCCGATACGATTTCATAAAGTCCTGATTTCAACAAATGCGCAGGAAGTTTTCTGAGTTCAGAATTGTGTTCTTTGATACAGTGAAAGTGCAGTATTTTTTAAGTGTCTGTACTTTTCTATTGTGTATTATTATGTTTGTTTGAATACTATTGAGTAGCATAGATTCTTCTATATATATTATATTTTTTCTTAAGTTCACTTCTTTAAAAAGAAAAATATAGATAATAAGCAAGTATGTAATTTATATATAGAAAAAGTGTACGAAAAGTTCTGAACTTGCGAACTGTACTTTAAATATTATTTTAAGCAGATAAAACTTTTTTGCGTTGATTTTTGGACCGCCGCGCGCGTTCCCCCCGGCGTATATAAAAAAAAATCCTCCTGAAAAGGAGGACTTGAAATATCAATTGCTTGAGAGTGACGCCCTTACATGACGCTTACCTAGACCACGGCACTTTGCCCCAAGACTTACTGTTGACATTATAAGTATATACATATTCCGGAATGATGTCAAACTTTTTTCTTTTTTCTGGCAGCTCTTGGAGGAAACTCAAAAACTACTTTTAAGATATCCTGCTTCTTTAATACATTGATAGTATCGGTATATGAGCCTGTAATCAATTCCGAATAATAAAGATTTGCCAATACATCAGCAATCTGAATAAAAGGGTTATCTGCAGAATCAAGATATTTTACTGAATAATGTTTTTCTGTTACGTTATTTAAGCAAAATTCCGTATTGAGATAGTTTTCTAAAAAGAACTTTGCCTCTGTTCTTTCGTTGCGTTCATCCAATTGCAAAAGACAATCTTCATCTGATAAAAGGGTATGTTCAAGAAAGAATGAAAGTGCCAGCTTAATTGAATAATTAAAAGCTATTGCAGTATTTTCACATATCTTGTCTGTAAGAAGATCATTATTGATTTTTATGTAATAAAGTTCAAAATACTTTTTCTTTGCAAGATAATTTACAAAATCAGTTTTCATCTGCTGATTAAGTTGAGAGCCCTTTATTTCGTGAAATTTACCACCCTTAAACATCAGCCCACCTTTCTTTGTAAGTGTCCCATTAGTGTTATAAAAATCCTGATCCAATTCCTGAAGTTTTGCCATATTAGAGGAAATAAATCGTCTGAAAGTTGTATTCAATTTTTTGAAATCAAGAACATGAACCAAGGCAATGATGAAAGGTTTTCCAATTTTATTATTTATTGAGCCTGATTCGTCTGCGTAAATATTCATAATTGGATTATAATGAGATAATTTGTGTTTTTCCACATTTTTTATCCAATAAGGAAAGTTCTATCTAATAACTTGCTATAGGCGGCAACAAGGACGTTGCCGCCTTCCCGATTGAGCGCAGGGGTGACGCCTGCGGCAGCCCTGTGCGATTGAGGCAATACTTTTTCCCACACATGACGATTTCCCAAAAGCCGCCTTTGGCAGGTGGCACTGAGCATCTTAAAACGGCGGGACAACTGGAATGTTGAGCAAAAGGGTGCCCCCTTGCCCCCCAAGAGCGGTTCAATACCATACCTTATTTTTTACGAAAGGGGAAAGGGGGGATGCCCCGCGGCGGGGGGAAAGGGGGAACGCTTTTGCGTGCCTGCCGTTTTAAGTTGCGACCTCGCGGAGAAAACACATTCACTTTCAGAAAAACTTCCGCGCGAACAAACTGCACTAGGTGGCTTTCACAAAAAGATTGCTTACTACAACCGCCTCGATAAAGTGTATTTTCAAAACCAAATAATGCGGATGCAGGGCTGTATTCCCTGCATCTCGATATTTTGCTCCCGTGCGGAACCAGGAACAGACACAAAGCGAAACGCTACTGCGAAGCAGATGCGTGTAGCGACTGGCTGTTACTGGACTTGGATTAAAGCGTGCTTTGCTTCTTTGCGGTGCTACTTGCGAGCTTACAAGTAAATGCAAACACTGTATGAGCGAATGGCTTACGTGACTGCCTTATTTAAACTAACTGCATTCTTGAGGGTGTTGCCGAGCGGAGTTCGCGAAGATAACGGAGCGAGGCGGATTTTAATAATTGACTGAACAACGACTGGGAGACGGCAGGCACGGAAGACAAGAGCGAATACTGTGTTTGCTACCTTCTGAAAAACGACGCTTGGAGAACTACGGGAACTAAAGGAGCGGAAGCTGTGCGCAGCACTGCTGGAGCGAGTGATTTGGAAGGGTATTCAACAAATAAAAAGGATATTCGATTGGATAAACGATTGGATAAAAACTGTATAACACTCAATCTAACTCAATAACAGTCAATAAAATTAACTTGAGAAGTTCGTTATAATACCTTATAATAGATTTATAAGCAGAATTGCATTGAGTATTTTTAGGTACTTTTGAGATATTGAGACTGCCTGCGGAGGTGGAGGTCGCACGTTCGAATCGTGTCAGTCTCAAGAACAGGCGTTGGATTTCCAACGCCTTTTTTGTTTTAAATCCCTTAATTCAATGTTTGCCTTTCTCTTTTTTATTTTAATCAAATAATGTATAATTATAATAATAAAATTGGAGTAGCTTATGGAAAAAAAGAATCTGTTCTTTGGTATTTTGATTGCAATTATTGGTTTTTGTATGCTTTTTATGCCAAATCTTTGGATAGATATTATCGTGATTCTTCTTGCAATTGAAGCTGTTGCAAACGGTTTGTATTGTTTGATTTATACCCGTAAGCTTTATCCGGATTCCATATTTCAGTACACGGTTCTTGGCCGAGCTATGTTCAGTATTGTAAT
>JAFNQK010000008.1 GCA_017386165.1 Treponema sp. | reverse complement strand
GTGTATCGCAGACGAAAAAATGAAGGAACTTACGGACATTGCTAAGCGCGTAGCAGAAATTACAAATATCGCTCTTAACAGTCAGCTTCCGTTTGTTGGTGGAAGTGCCTTCAGTCATAAGGCCGGAATGCACATCGACGCCGTTCTTAAAAATCCAGAAGCCTACGAACACATTTCTCCGGATGCAGTCGGAAACGAACGCGTATTCCTCATGAGTGAAGTTGCAGGCCGCGCTACCATTATAGAAAAGATTCAGAAAATAGATCCTACTATCACAAAAACAAGTCCATGCGTAAAAGAACTTGTTGATAAGATGAAGGAACTTGAATTTGAAGGCTACCAGTTTGAAGGTGCAGACGGTTCCTTTGAACTTCTGGCACGCAAGGTAATTGGCCGCTACAAGCCTTTCTTTAAGCTTCATTATTATCAGACAAACGGTGTAAATCCTCGTCCAGAAGAAGGGGTTTGCGCTTGTGCTCAGATTAAACTCGAAGTAGAAGGCCAGATTGAAGTTACTGCCGGTGAAGGGGACGGTCCTGTAAACGCTCTGGATATCGCTCTCCGCAAGGCGTTGAGCCGCTTCTATCCTGCTGTAAATCAGATTCGACTTATCGACTACAAGGTTCGTGTACTGGACGGAAAGAGTGCCACTGCAAGTAAGGTCCGCGTATTGATTGAATCAAGCGACGGCAAAAACTCATGGACAACCGTTGGTGTTTCAAGCGACGTAATGGAAGCCAGCTGGCTCGCTCTCTGCGACAGTTTTGAATACAAACTCATCAACGACATCGAAAAACACCTTGGAAAATAAGTACATTGAAACTAACCCGAAAATAAAGTACATTATAGAAGAAAACTTTATTCTTTAAGGGTAGACAAATGTTGATTAACGGAAGTCAGATTGTAATTGAGTGTTTGATTGAACAGGGTGTAGATACAGTTTTTGGTTATCCAGGAGGATGTATCCTTAATATCTACGACGAACTTTATAAAAATTCTAATCGTATTACACATATTCTTACAGCTCACGAACAGGGAGCAAGCCATGCAGCAGACGGTTATGCCCGTGCAACAGGAAAGGTTGGTGTTTGTATGGCAACAAGTGGTCCTGGAGCTACAAACCTTGTAACTGGTATCGCAACTGCTTATATGGATTCTATTCCGGTTGTTGCAATCACTTGTAATGTTGGAAAAGCTTTGCTGGGCCGCGATTCTTTCCAGGAAATCGACATTACCGGCGTAACAATGCCAATCACAAAGCATAATTTCCTTGTAAAAGATATTTCAGAACTTGCAAATACAATTCGTGAAGCCTTTTTGATTGCAAAATCAGGTCGTCCAGGTCCTGTTCTTGTTGATATTCTTAAAGACTGTACAGCTCTCAACAATATGTATGAATTTGAGCCAAGCAAGAATCCTGACGAAATCGCACTTAAACTTTTGAACGACACTAATTTTAAGCGTGCTATTACAGTTCCAGTTCCAGAAGAAGCAGATCTTAAAAAGGCTGCAGAGCTTATTAACAGCGCAGAACGTCCAATCATTTATGCCGGTGGTGGTGTAAAAATCAGTGGTGCAGAAGAAGAACTCCTTAAGTTTGCTGAAAAAATCAATTCTCCTGTCAGCGAATCTTTGATGGCTCGCGACTGCTTCCCTTCTACTCATCCTTTGTGTACATGGATGGTTGGTATGCACGGAACTTATGCCAGCAACATGGGAATCACAGAAAGTGACCTCGTAATTGCAATCGGTGCCCGCTTTAGTGACCGCGTTTATGGAGACGCAAGCAAGTTTGCAGAAAAGGCAAAAATCGTTCACATCGATATCGACCCTGCAGAAATCAACAAAAATATTGAATCAAATGCCAGCGTAGTAGGGGATGTAAAAGACGTTCTTTCTAAGCTTCTTCCTCTTGTAGAAAAGAAAGATCACAAGGAATGGCTCAACCAGATTAACGAATGGAAAAAGACATACCCAGAATGCTACGACAAGAATCCAAAAGATTCTATCAATCCAAAATACATCTGTGAACACATTCACGAAGTTGCAGGGGACGACTGTTTTATCACAACAGAAGTCGGTCAGCACCAGATGTGGACTGCTCAGTTCTATCCATTTGGAAAGAAGCGCCGCTTTGTAACAAGTGGTGGTTTGGGAACAATGGGCTACGGAACAGGTGCTGCAATCGGTATCAGTTTAAGCAAAACAGGAAGCCGTGTTGTTCATATTGCAGGTGATGGTTCTTTCCGCATGAACTGTAATGAACTTGCAACAATCGGTCACTACAACCTCCCAATCGTAATTGTAGTAGAAAATAATAATGCCCTCGGAAACGTTCGCATGTGGCAGCGTCTCTTCTACGGAAAGCGATTCAGCCAGACAACTCTTGATATCGGACCGGACTGGGTAAAGCTTGCTGATGCATACGGAATCCAGGGATACCGCGCAACCAACGCAAAGGAATTTGCAGAAGTTTTTGACAAGGCTTTCAAGAGCGGAAAGGCTGCCATCATCGATGCTCGTGTTGACCGCGATGAAATGGTTCTTCCAATGGTTCCAGGCGGAAAGCCAATTTACAGCATGATTATGAAGCTCAGTGCTGAAATCATGGCTAACGACTAAGATACGGAGGATTATATGTACGAATCCGGTGAAGATTATTTGGAAGCAATTTTGATGATTCAGCTTGAAAAAGGTGAATGTCATTCGGTTGATGTTGCTCACAAACTCGAGGTTTCTAAACCTAGCGTAAGCCGTGCAATGGGAATCTTGCGTGACGACGGATATATTTTCTTTGACGAAAAACAGCACATTAACTTTACCGAAAAGGGAAAGGCAAAGGCAGAAGATATTCTCGGAAGACACAAGCTTTTGACACGCTTTATGATGAAAATTGCCAATGTTGATGAGGCTCAGGCAGAAAAGAATGCCTGCCGCGTTGAACACTGTATTGACGACGATATTGTAGAAGGCATTCGCCTCTGGATGGAAAAAAACTAATGGAACACGGAACACATACTCAGGATAATCATGCAGCTTTGTGGCATGGCAGATTTGAAGAAGGCCCTGATGCAGCAGCAGTTGCATTTGAAACTTCTATTAATGTAGATGAACGCATGGCTCTTGATGATATTAAAGGAAGCCGTGCTCATGCAAAAATGCTTGGTCATACAGGAATCATTTCAAAAGAAGAAGCTGATGCAATAATCAGCGGACTTGATTCAATCGAAAATGATTTGACCAGCGGTGCCTTGAAAATCGATTATTCCGCAGAAGATATTCATTCTTTTGTAGAAGCAACTCTTACCGACCGCATCGGCGAACCTGGAAAGAAAGTTCATACAGGACGCAGCCGAAACGATCAGATTGCTCTGGATGAACGACTTTATCTTTGCCGCTATATTCCTGATTTGCAGAATCGTCTTTTGACTTTGATTGATGCACTTACTCAGATTGCAGAAAAACATACAAAAGACATTATGCCGGGATATACTCATATGCAGCATGCTCAGCCGGTAACTCTTGCTCATCACTTGTGTGCCTGGAGCTGGATGCTTACCCGTGACTGGAACCGCCTTGAAGATTCTCTTAAAAGAATTAAGATTAGTCCGATTGGTTCCGGGGCTCTTGCCGGCAGTGGTTTGCCTCTGGACAGAAAGTACGAAGCAAGTCTTTTAGGCTTTGATCAGATTACAATGAACAGTCTGGACAGCGTTTCTGACCGTGATTACTGTATCGAAGTTGCTTCTGCTTTAAGTATCATTCAGATGCATCTTTCAAGATTCTGTGAAGAAGTGGTTCTCTGGTCCACAACAGAGTTTGCTTTTATAGATTTGAGCGAAAAGTGGTCAACTGGTTCTTCTATCATGCCTCAAAAAAAGAATCCTGACTTTGCAGAATTGATTCGTGGTAGAACAGGTCGTGTTTACGGGGATCAGTTTGCACTTCTTACAATGATGAAGGGACTTCCTCTCGCTTATGACCGGGATATGCAGGAAGACAAGCAGTCATTGTTTGATGCCTGCGATGTAGTTCTTTCTTGTGTTCAGGTATTTACATATATGATTTCCAGTGCAAGATGGAATCTCAAATCTATGAACGACGCCTGCCAGGACGGATTCTTGAATGCAACTGATGTTGCAGATTACCTTGTGCGCAAGGGACTTCCTTTTAGAACTGCTCACGGAGTCAGCGCTCATTCTGTTCGTCTTGCAATTGAAAAGAACTGCCGCCTTGAAGATCTTTCTCTTGAAGACTTTAAGCAGTGTTCTCCATTGATTGAAAAGGACATCTTTG
>JAFNQK010000090.1 GCA_017386165.1 Treponema sp. | reverse complement strand
GGCTGTAAACAGAAGTGGCAGCGACGAAGATCTTGGTGTAGACAAGGAAGAAGCTAAAAAGAAGGAAGAAGAATTTAAACCTGTAACAGAAAAACTCCAGAAGGCTCTTGGCGATAAAGTAAAGGAAGTAAAACTTTCAAAAACTTTGAGCGGCGAAAATCCTTCATGTATCGTAGTAGACGAAAACGACCCAAGCTGGCAGATGGTTCAGATGATGAAAGCCATGGGACAGCAGGGCCCTGAAATGAAGCCAATCCTCGAAGTAAACGGCGAACACCCGATCCTTGCAAAAGTAAAGGATTCAAGCGACGAAGCGTTTATCGCGGATGCGGCTGAAGTTCTTTTGGATCAGGCTTTGCTAATTGCAGGCGTTGACTTGAAAGAACCAAGCAAGTTTGTTGCTAGTTTGAATAATTTGCTTTCACGATAAAGAATAGCATAATTAAGCGGTGATTTTGATGGTACATATGTATTTATCAAATCACCGCTATTTTTTTTCCCAAAAACCCCTTATAATTAACTTATGAAAAACAACAAAGAACTTACTAGTATGCTTTATCAAAAGAGAATCCTGGGGATTCTCTGTATTTTGCTGGCACCGTTGTGTCTGGGGTTTGGACTTTTTGGGCTTAAGACTAATTTGCCGGGGTGGTATCTTTCGATTAGTGCTACTTATTATGCTAACAGCAAGATGTTTATGATTGGACTCTTGTTTGCGATTTCGGTGTTTTTGTTTTCTTACCAGTGCTATGACTGGCGAGACCGTGTGATTACTTTGATTGAAGCGGTTTCGGCACTTGGAATTGTAGTTTTTCCTTGTAAGACACCGGGAATCCCTGAAACTGTTGGAATTTTTAATATTAACAATTCAATCAGTCATATAATTCACTGTATTTTTGCAGCAATTCTTTTTCTGTCCTTTGCGATTCAGATTACATTTCTTTTTACAATCACAAAGCACGAAATGACAGAGAAAAAACGTAGAAGAAACATGATTTACAGAATTTGCGGAATCGTAATTTTCGTGTTTCTTGCATGGCAGGTAATTACTTCTGCATTCAAATTCATACCAAGCTATGTTCCAATGACCTGGATAAACGAATTCTTTATGCTAATAGCCTACGGTTTCGCCTATCTCGTTAAGTCTGAAGCTATTGCACGATTGAATGATATAAAGTAAAAGATGTATTTTACACCTTAAACTGATCGATTTCTTTTCCGATACCGGTGATTGACTCGTCGACCTGATTTGAAATCTGGCGAAGGGCGGCACCGGTTTCGTTGATTTTGGTCGCTCCAATCTGCATCTCATTCATGCTGTCCAGCATAACTCCGGTGGCGTCCTGCAAAGCCTTAACTTCTTCGAGGATTGCCTTGTTTCCTTCTGCCATTTCCTGACCTGCATTACGAACCTGCATTGTACTGTTATTCATGGAATTGAGGGCTGTGATAATCTGTTTAGAACCTTCATTCTGCTCGGTCATTGCAGCTTTTATCTGGCGAACGATATCGTCTGTTTCTTTGATTTTTGTTGAAACTGTATTGAAAGACTGGCTCGACTGCTCTGATGCGGTTACTACTTCTTGAATTGAAGTCTGAATATTTGTCAGCTGTTCACCAATTGTATTTGACTGCTGGGTAGAAGTTTCTGAAAGTTTTCGGATTTCGTCTGCAACTACGGCAAAACCTTTACCTGCGTCTCCGGCATGAGCGGCTTCGATTGCGGCATTCATAGCAAGAAGGTTGGTCTGTTCTGCGATTGCGGCAATGGCGATGTTTGCTTCCTGTAAAGTATTGCTGAGAACAGAAATCTGTTCGATACGACTGTTTACCTCACTCTGAACATTTGCACCTTCCTGGGCGCTCTTGGTAAGTTCTTCAAATGAAGAAGACATTTTTTCCATCGAAGTATTTACCGACTGAATGTTACCAATCATTTCTTCTACGGCGGCAGAGGCTTCTGTTACTCCTGAACTCTGGTTTTCAATCATGTGCTCGAGAGATTCAATATTAGAAGCAATTTCGTTTACTGCGCTAGCGGTCTGGTGAACGCTGTTAGACTGGTTGGTAATCTGATTATGAACTGAGTCGATATTTGCAAGAATCTGGGTAATAGAAGAAGAAGTGTCTTCTGTGCTGGCTTTAAGGTCACTTCCGGCAACCCCAAGCTGATCCTTGGAATCTTTAATCTGAGAAATGATTGTATGAAGGTTACCGGTAAAGCTGTTAAAACTTGTTACGATTTCTCCAACTTCATCGTTTTTGTAAACCTTTAATCGTTGAGTCAAATCGGCATCGCCGGAAGCAATGTTCTGAATTGCGTCTTTAACATTTTTGAGAGGTTTAAAGGTTCTTCTACTTATTAATAGCATAAGTGTTCCTGCAAAAATGATAACAGCAATTAGAATAATCTGTGAAACTAGTTTCATTTTACTGATTCCAGAATAAAAATCATTGTAATTTGCTATACATAGAACTGACCAGTCACTGTTAGGAACCGGTCGGTAGGCTGCAACTAATGTTTCTCCATGAGCACGAGTATCTTTGAATAATTGACTTCCGGTGTCGCCGTTAATCATTGCCTGTAATACAGGAACAATGCCTTCTTCAATTTCAATGCTTTGTTTTACATTCTGGCGGTTCAATACCTCTTCAAAAGTAGTCGAAGCGATGGTATAACCTGATACACGGTTTACAACCTGAATTGTTGAGCCTTCAGATCCAAATTTAATATTTTCAATTCTGTTGGTTAGTGTATTTCCGTGAACGTTTAACGAAAGACAACCAATTGGATTATTGTTGAAATCGTAAACAGGAACTGCATAAATCTGGAATAAAAGATTTGTGATTGGATTAATAGATGGATCCATAACACAAGATTTGCCAAGAGCTGCTTGTTTTATGTAATCTCTATCGAGTTTGATATATTGTCCTGCAGCGGTATAACTTTCACCCTTGAGATTGTAATAGCCGATGTTTTCATAGGATGGTTCAACTTTTGCAATTCTAGAGAGCTGCTGACATTTTTCTAAAAGAGGTATATTAGGAGATTTTAAAAAATCTGATTCAGCAATAGTATTTAAAACCAAAAAATTTTTTTCTACTTCCCCTTTTACTTTACCAGCAGCAGAATCGGTAATGGCATTCATCAGATTGTATGTTGTTTTAGAAACTGTTGAAGTAGCAAACCTTGTACTGATTGTGCTTAATAATACTGTAGAAAAGAGCATTACAAAACATATAACTACTGTAAATTTAAATTGAAGTGATTGATAAAATTTCATAAAATCCTCTCAAAATAGTAATTTAAATTATACTACTAAATTTGGATTTTATAAAAAGAATTTATATCCTTTTTGACATTATTTGAGGGACTTTGTAAACGGGATGTTCGTAAAGTTCGAGAGGGGTGTCAAAGGTTTTGGAAAGGTTTTGGAGGGTTAAAACTTGACTTGCAAGACCGAAGATTAAACTTTGTTCTTGAGGCAAAAGGCATAGGGTTTGGGCAAAGATGGCAGCAGTGTTTACATTATGAATTGAAATCAAAATTCCCATTTTAGAAGAAAGATCTTTTAAAAGTTTGAGTAATTCTTC
Source organism: Treponema sp. (assembly GCA_017386165.1). GTDB lineage: Bacteria > Spirochaetota > Spirochaetia > Treponematales > Treponemataceae > Treponema_D. The sequence goes on along the minus strand of JAFNQK010000090.1, from coordinate 11,268 downwards.
TTCGGCGGTAAAATCCAGGTTGGCGCAAGGTTCGTCCAGCAATAAAAACTTTGGTGTCTGGCAGAGAGCCCGGGCAATTCTCACTTTTTGAAATTCTCCGCCGGAAAGAGAAAAGATATTGCGGTTAAGGAGCGGGGTAATATGCAGGGTGTCTGCTGCTTCTTGTGCAATCGCTTTATCCTGGGCACTGTAAAGTCCCTTTGACCAGCAGTAGCGTCCCTGCAAAATTGAATCCATAACAGTGCAGGCCCAGGCGGGGTGTTCTGACTGCGGCATGTAGGCGATATTCTGGGCATTTAGGGCAGGCTTTTTAAACTGGGGAGAAACAGTCCCTTGGGTGATACTCAAATCCGACGAGTATGTACCGCTCAATAATTTTAGGAGTGTAGATTTTCCGGAACCGTTTTTTCCGCAGAGACAGATAAAATCACCCTGATTGATAGAAAGGTTTATGTCCTTTAGAATCTGTTTGCTTCCGTAAGAAGCGGAAAGGTTTTGGCATTCAAGAATCATAAGGCCCCCTCTCTTTTAGAAAAAATCAGGCTGATAAAGAATGGTGCACCCAAGAGAGAAGTAATCAGGCCTGCCGGAAGTTCTGCGGGGGCAATAACAATCCGGGCAAAGGTGTCGCTTAATAATAGAAGAATTGCTCCGTAAATGCAGGATAATGGAATCAAAAAACGGCCTTTTGAGCTGGTGGTTCCAAACAATTTTTTTACTATGTGAGGGGCGATGAGTCCGATAAAGTTAATGGTTCCGCCGGCACAGACTGCGGCACTGACTGCGAGGCTGGCGCTTGTTAGGACGATTACCCGCAAAAGGTTAACGTTTAAGCCAAGGGCTCGGGCTTCCTGTTCGCCTGTATTCATCAGATCGAGCTTGTCAGCGCTCAAAAGCATCAGCAAAATCGAAGCGACTCCTGGAATTATGATGAGTTTAAGTTCATCCCAGGAGCGTCCGTTAAAACTGCCCAAAATCCAGGTGTAAATACCGTTAATCTGTTTAATTTTTGTAATCAATAAAATTGAAGAAATTGAAGCATAAAAAGTTCCCAGGGCGGTACCGCATAAAAGAAGGGTTGTGGAGGATTGGCGGCTGGCATTAAAAGAAATGACTGTAATGATTGCTCCTGCAAGAAGTGCTCCAAAAAAGGCAAACAGGTTTGTAGGAGAAATTGTTCCCCAGAAAATGGCTCCTGTTCCGATTAACTGTGAAATGACTGCGCCAAGGGTTGCCCCGCTTGAAATCCCGATGATTCCCGGTTCTGCCAGGGAGTTTCTAAAGAACATCTGAAAACAGGCTCCACTGCTTGCAAGTAGGGCTCCGCTGGTCATTACAAGAAGAATGCGGGGTAGTCGTAATCCAAAAATTACCGTATGTGCAAAACTGTCTTTGACCGTAAAAGCTTGTTTCAATTGCTCGAGAGAAAGGCTTTGTGAGCCTAAAAAAAGAGCTAAAAGAAAGGAAAGAGCTAATACAATGACAGAAATGCAAAGGGTAATTTTTTTATTCATTAAACAACTCTTGTAAAACCTTAATTGCCTCGACGCATCTTGGTCCCGGACGGCTTATGATGTCAGCATTGAGTTCATAGATTTTTTTGTTCTGAACGGCATTTATGCTGGACCACTGAGGTCTGTTTATAATTGAGTCGATTGTTGTAGTCGTATGGTTAGGGAGAACAATGATATCCGGATTTGCGGCGATAATTGCTTCGTCGCTAACGATTGGATAGGTCTGTTCTACATCAGCAAAGATGTTAATGCCACCGGCAAGGGTTACAATTTCGTTGATAAAGGAAAGAGAACCGATGCTCATGTAAGGGGGATTCCAGATTTCCCAGTAGACTTTTGGGAAAGGCTTGTTCTGATCTTTTTTAGAGGCGTTTATTGCGAGGCAGTTTTGTTTGATTTCCAAAATTGAATCGTTAAGGCTTTTACCAAGTTCCGGTTGATTTAGCACTCCGGCGATTGTGACAATTTCCTGGGCAATTTCTTCTACAGAATTAGAAGTTGAAACATAATATGGAATATTTTTAGACGACAATAATGGAATAAAATTGTCGTGCATATGTGCAGTGATGTAAACAAAATCTGGATTATAGGAAAGAAGTGTTTCAAAACTGACGGTTTTTCCGTCAAAGCTGCCCGCTACCGGGATTTTTAATACTTCTGGTGGATAATCACAGAATTCTGAGCGTGCAACGATCTTGTCCATGGCACCAAGGGCGCAGAGGATTTCTGTGTTTGCAGGTGAAAGAGAAATAATCCGCTGGGGAACTGTTTCTGGAAGTTTAGACTGATAAAGGTTTTTGGCAGGGGTCTTTTTGCAGGAAGAAAAGCAAATGCTGAATAAAACTGTGATTGCAAAAAAAAGTTTGATATATTTTGATTTCATAGGCGTTGGTGAAGGAAAATACGGGATGGTTGAGCCTGCGGGCATTTCGACAGGCTCAATGACCGCAGGTACTACTTACTACAACTGTTTGATAAGGTTTACCATTTCGATGGCACCGAGAGCACAGTCGTAACCTTTGTTGCCGGCTTTGCTGCCTGCGCGTTCGATTGCCTGTTCGATGTTTTCTGTTGTGATTACACCAAACATTACAGGAACGCCGTTTTTCATGCTAGCCTGAGCTACGCCCTTAGAAACTTCGGCACAGACATAGTCGTAGTGACTTGTTGAACCGCGGATTACAGCTCCAACAGCGATTACTGCGTCGTATTTTCCGCTGGCTGCCATTTTGTCTGCGATTACAGGGATTTCAAATGCACCTGGAACCCAAACGGCAGTGATATTTTTTTCTTCTACTCCATGGCGAACGAGTCCGTCGATTGCGCCTCCGAGTAATTTATTTACGATAATTTCGTTGAATCGGCTTGCGATGATGCCTACCTTCATTCCTGATGGGGCAACTAATTTTCCTTCTAAGAGGTTGATTGTGTTCATGTTCTTTTCCTTTTTATATGTTATATCACAAATTCTTTGTGAGTGTTAACACGTTCATTTTGTTCTCGTACTGGTAGTCGATGGTGTCCATGTACTTCTTGGTGAGGAAGATTCCAAGGCCTCCGATTTCACGGTCTTCGGCACTGAGGGTTACATCCGGGTCTTTTTTTGCAAGAGGATTGAATGGAATGCCCGAGTCTTTAAAGGTGAGGTGAAGGACATTTGGATTCTGGCTAACATGGCAGTCGATTTGAACTGTGCCGGTGTTATCTTTGTAGGCGTATTTTGCAATATTTACAAAAAGTTCTTCGACTACGAGCTCGATTTTTGTTTGTAGTCCCACAGGAATATCGTATGGTTCCAAATGGGAATTGATAAAGTTGTTTACGGCTATGAGGTTTGCTTCTGAGGCAGGGACGCTGACGGTGGTAGAAAGTTTTTCTGAGTCTGTGCTGCCAGGGTTGAGGGTTGATTCTTCCTTGTGCCAGATAAAGTTGAGCATTGTGATATCGTCAAACTGTTCTGCTTCTTTTACAAAGCCGTCGATTTGGTTTCTAACTTCTTTGATAACGTCTCTTGAGTTGAGATTTTTTGTGTTCTTGAGGGCATCCAGAAGGTTCTGGTCACCAAAGAGCTGTTCCTGAGCATTGGTTGCTTCGGTTACGCCGTCGGAATATACAAAGAGGCGGTCGCCTTTATCGAGGTGAACGGTGTGTTCTTTGTATGGGAGGCCTTCCATTCCGCCCAGGACGAAATTAGGCTTTGTATCAAGGAATTTATATTCACCGTCGTGGAATAAAACCGGAGCAGGATGTCCTGCGTTCACATATTTTAGTTCGCCGGTACTAAATTCAAGGATTCCCAGCCAGCAGGTTACGAACATTCCGGATTCGTTATTGCCCGAAAGCTGATTGTTGGTTACGGAGAAGATTTCCTGAGGAGAGAGCTTTTGTATTGCGTGAGAATCCAAAAGGGTTTTGGCAACGACCATAAACAGCGCTGCCGGAACGCCCTTGCCGGATACATCGCCTACGATGAGCAAAAGGTGGTCCTGATCCAGAAGAATATAATCGTAAAGGTCACCACCAACTTCTTTGGCAGGCTCCATTGTTGCGTACAGGTCAAAGTCAGTTCTTTCCGGGATGGCAGGGTATCCTTTTGGAAGCATATCTGACTGAATCTTGGTTGCGACATTTAATTCTGTGCTGATGCGTTCTTTTTCTGCGGTAACATTTTTGAGGTCTTCGATATAGGTGCACATATCTTTTTCCATCTGATAGAAGGAATGTGCAAGAATACCAAGTTCGTCCCGGTTGTTTATATTAAGCAGGTTTTCTGCAGGATCTTTCCAAAGTGAAGAGAATCGGTCTGATTCTTTTGTTACAATAATAATAGGTTTGATGATTCCTCTGTTGAAAAGGTAGGTAAAGATTGTAATAAAGCAGAGGGTGAAAATTAAACAAACTGTTGAAATAATCGCGAGATACTGTCTTACGGATGATACAAATTCCTGAATGGATTTTTGAGCGCCTAAAACTGCGATGATATTTCCGTTTGAGTCGTATACAGGTGACATTGAAGTGATGTGTGAGCCGCTTCTAGTTTTTAAGGTGTGGCGAACAATTATTTTGCCTTCTTCCATTACGGCCTTGGCGCTTGTGTTGTAGTCTTTTTGAATGTAGATTTCCTGATAGCCAAGAGGAAATTCGTGGAATCTGGACTTGGGATTTACAGGATTATAGATGTAGGTGATTTTGGTGTAGTCTGGACCTTCTGGTACAGAAACATAAATCATATTCAAATCAAAATTTCGAACAAATCCGTCCAAAATCGATTTTACTCTTTCGTACGAAGCTGTTCTTTCTTTTGTATTTAAATACTGTTTAAAATTGTCTGAATCAAGGCACTCCTGGGCAGCAATGGCGATGGATCTCAAGTGATCATCATAGTTTTCTCTAAAATGTTTTGTAAATGTTACCTGACCGGCAATTGATAAAACAATAAAAAGAACTAAACCTGAAAGAATAACTCCTGTTAATACTTTTTTTGTCAAAACAGGAATTCTTTTGTGTCTTTTGCGTGCCAAAGAGTACCTCTAAAATTAGAATGCTTTTTTTACGATGATGTCGACTTTTGAACCTGAAATGCCTACCAGTACATCGTCTGCGATATTTGCGATGATAGATTTTTCAAGTTCATCCCAGTGTTCGCCTTTTTTCTCTTCTGCCTGCTTGCGGAATGTTTCAAGGGACCAGTAGTTGTCTGCAAACACTGGAGAAGAAACCATTCCCATTTCGAAAAAGTCTGTTGTTGCCATTGGCATTTGAGCGGTTGCTTCTGCGTAGTCCAAAAGTAAAAATTCTGCAGCGAGGCGGATTTTGTTCATAATTCCTTTGGCTGCGGCATTTTTTCCGCTTGAAGAAACAGAGAGAAGCTTTTGGCGGCGTTCAGCTGTAAGTGTTACATCCGGTGTAAAGCTTGTGTGAAGTTCAATGTTCTTGTTTTCTGCTTCGATCCAGAATTCTGCCTTATTGTAAGAAAGAAGTTCTGGGAGCATGCAAACAAGTTCTTCTGCCAAAAGTCTGAGGCGTCCAGATTGTTTTTTGTCTAAACCTGCATATTTTGAAACCTTTTCTGTTTCTTTAAGAATTGCAGAAAGGGATTCTGTTTCGTTAGTGATGTTGTAAATATCAGATTTCATTGAGATTCCCTAAAAAACTATTTGATTGTCAAAATCTGGTCAAAGCCGGTTACTTCAAAAATGTCCATGACTGTTTCTGAAACATTTGTAACTGTAAGACCATCTTTTTTAGCAAATTCTTTATGTGCTGCAAGTAAAACTCTCAATCCTGCAGAAGAAATGTATTCGAGTTTTGAGCAGTCTACAACCAAAGCTTTTGCATCAGTAACTTTTTGAATCTGACTTTCTAAGTCTGGAGAAGTGATTGTGTCTAAGCGTCCAGTGATTGAAAGTGTAGTAGTTGTTCCGATTTTTGATGTGTCTATTGTCATATGTACCTCATATATATTTTATACTCAAAACGAACAATATGCAAAACTAAAAAGTGGGTCCCAGCGACGACGAAAAGCAAGTTACAGCTTCTCCGTAAATATGTGTCCCATCTTGTCGCGTTTGGTCTGGAGGTAGAAGCGGTCAAAGTCTTGGGCGGCGATTTCGATGGGTTCGCGCTTGGTTACTTTGAGGCCAAAACCGTCGAGGCCGTAGATTTTTTCAGGGTTGTTGGTTAAGAGGCGGAGGGATTTACAGCCAAGGTCACGGAGAATCTGGGCGCCGATCCAGTATTCACGGAGGTCTGGCTTAAAGCCGAGCTTTACGTTGGCTTCTACGGTGTCCAGACCCTGTTCCTGGAGGGTGTAGGCCTTGAGTTTGTTGATGAGTCCGATTCCGCGGCCTTCCTGGCGCATGTAGAGAATTATTCCACGGCCTTCTTCGGCTACTCTGGACATTGCAGCATGAAGCTGAGGTCCGCAGTCGCATCGTTGGCTTCCAAAAACATCCCCGGTGAGACATTCTGAGTGAACGCGGCAGAGAACATTTTCTCCATCGCCGATGTCACCGCGAACAAGTGCAACGTGGTGTTCGCCGGTAAGGTCGTTTACATAGCCGTAAATGTCAAAGTCACCGTATTCAGTCGGGAGTTTGGCTTTTGCTTCCTGGACAACATGCTTTTCATGAACGCGAAGATAATCCTGAAGAGCTTTGATTGTGATAAATTTAAAATTGAATTTTTTTGCTACTTGCCAGAGCTGGTCTTTTCGCATCATAGTTCCGTCGTCTGCCATAATTTCACAGCAGAGTCCGCATTCTGAGAGGCCTGCAAGACGGCATAAATCTACGGTTGCTTCTGTATGGCCGTTACGAACTAAAACGCCGCCTTTTTTTGCAATAAGCGGAAACATGTGTCCCGGTCGTCTAAAATCAGTTGGCTTGCTGTCTGGGTCGATGCACTTGAGGGCGGTGATTGAGCGTTCTGCGGCGCTGATACCGGTTGTTGTTGAGATGTGGTCGATACTTACGGTGAAAGCGGTTTCGTGGTTGTCGGTGTTTTCTGCAACCATAGGGTAAAGGTCAAGTTTACGGGCCAGTTCTGCGCTCATTGGGGTACAGATAAGGCCTTTGGCATAACTTGCCATCAGGTTTACATTTTCCTGAGTTGCAAATTCTGCGGCACAAATCATGTCGCCTTCGTTTTCGCGGGTTTCGTCATCGCTTACAAGAATGATTTTTCCTGCTTTGAGGTCTGCGATGGCTTCTTCGATTGTGTTGTATTTTTGTTCCATAAAAAAATCCCCATAGAAAAACTACAGGGATGTACGCGACAAATGATATGCCTACTTCTTTCATCCGGACTATACCGTCGGCTGCGGAATCACACCGCATCATGTGCAGGAGCACTCGCTGGCTTACGCAAAAAGCGCTTACAGCCGGTGGGGAATCGCACCCCGCCCTGAAGTTTCTTAAAATATGCTTTCATTCTAATAAAAAAAGGTATGAAGAGCAATATTAGTCTTGGGAGAGCCAGGAGAGGAGTTTGGAGTCGCGCTCTTGCTGGGTTGAGTTTGAGGTGGAAGGGGATTTTGGGCCCAGGAGTTTCTGGACGTATTTTGCGATAATATCATTTTCAAGGTTTACCATGTCGCCGGCTTTTTTTGATAGGAGGGTTGTTGCTTCTCCGGTGTGAGGAATAACGCTTACGGCAAATTGACTGGCGCTGTCATCCACGCTTGCTACGGTAAGGCTGATTCCGTCGATGGTGATGGAGCCTTTTTCAACGATTAGATTGATGATTTCTTGAGAAGCCTTGATGTATACCCAGACGGCATTTTCTTCTTTTTTGAGACTAATTATGGTGCCGGTGCCGTCGATGTGGCCACTTACGATATGTCCGCCAAAACGACCGTCTGCTGCCATGGCGCGTTCAAGGTTAACTTTGCTTCCGGTAGAGAGACTTCCCAGATTGGTGCGTCGCACGGTTTCTGCCATTACATCGGCTGTAAAAGAAGAATTAGTCATGCTTGTAACAGTGAGGCATACACCGTTTACAGCAATGCTGTCTCCGACGAGGGAGTTTTCAAGAACTTTGCTGGCTTTTATGCTGATTGAACCTGAGTTTCCTTTGAGTGAGATATTTTGAATTGTTCCTACTTCTTCGATAATTCCGGTAAACATGGATTCCTCAATTATTTTGTTTGATCTGTGTTTTTGTTTCCGTAAAAGAATGAACTTACTGCCATTTTTCTTTCTACGAGAATTGGTTTGTTGTTCAGTTTTTGCATAACTTCGTTAACAATCTGAACAATCTGCTCTTCTGTGGCAAAATCAATTACGTACATGAGGGATTTTTCCTGGATTATATTTCCGCTGGTAGTAAAATATCCACCGTTTACGACTGTACTTGAGTAGCCGCAGTTATTTTTGAGACAAATCTGATTTACAAGCTTGAGAGCATCTTCTTCAATCATGATCTGTTCGTTTGTTTCATCGTCATTGAGTCCAATGTATAAGGTGAACTGCTCGCTTAACTGTGTAGAATTACCAAAATCGTCAGTATTTGGATGATACATATCTATGCGGGCAAGAATTACGGCGCAGAATAAGAACAGACCGATTACTGCAAAGGTCAGAAACAGGCAGTAAAGGCTGAGAGTGATGTGTGCTTTTTTGGACATAGATTATCTCCTTATAAACTCCGCGTTAGCGGTCGTGCAGGAGGCACGCCTCCTTTTAGTTCTTTATTTTATCGTATTGCAAAAGAATGTCTTGGTCAATTTTTTCTGTGCTGACAAGGTTGAACATAAAGGCCTGATCCGGTGTCTCAAGGCCAGTGCCTGCAACAGGGGATTTTGCTGTTCCTCCAAAAATCTTTGGGGCAATAAAGGCATAGATGTGGTTTACCATGCCGGTCTGGAGGGCACTGTAATTGATTTGTCCGCCCCCTTCTATCAGGATGCTGTCGATTTTGTTTTTTCCTAATTGAATAAAAAGCTCTTTAAGGCTCAGGTGAGGATTTTCTTTATCTTGAGAACTATCCTGAGGGAGGAATAGAATCTGTGCCCCCAGATTGAATAGTTCCTGGACTTTTGGATTATCGTGATTTTGAGGTGTGTCCAGGGTCGCGATTATAAGAGGAACTTCTCGGGCGGTTTTTATGAGATTGCTATTAAGAGGAATTGAAAGGTTGTCATCGCAGATGATTCTGGTGGGGTTGTGACCGCCAGGGATTCTGCAGGTTAAAAGCGGGTCGTCTGCATTTACGGTTCCAATGCCTGCTAAAATTGCGCTGTATCTGTGTCGCAGTTCGTGAACAAACTCACGGCTTTTTTCACCGGTAATCCATTTTGATGCGCCTGTTTTAGTTGCGATTTTTCCGTCTAAGGTCATTGCGTATTTTAGGGCGACGTAAGGCGTTTTTGTTGTAATATAATGAAAGAAAATAGGATTTAATGCGTCACATTCTGATCGGAGAAAGTCTTCTTCTACCTGGATTCCTTGTTCGCGCAGATATGAATTACCTTTTCCGTGAACAAGGGGATTTGGGTCTTGGCTTCCGACAAAAACTTTGGAGATTTTGGCTTCGGCAAGGGTGTTACAGCAAGGGGGTTGCTTTCCAAAGTGTGCGCAAGGCTCCAGCGTTACATAAGCGATTGCACCAGCGGGATCAAATCCACGATTATGACAGTCTTTTAGGGCTTCTCGTTCGGCGTGGAGTTCTCCGTAGCGGTGGTGAAAGCCTTCTCCAATAATTTTTCCGTCTTTTACAAGAACTGCGCCAACAAGAGGATTAGGATTGGTCCATCCAAGGCCGCCTTTTGCAAGTTCTATTGCTCGGCGCATAAAGAATTCATCAGTGTTTGTCTTTTTCGCCATTTGATGTTTTTCCTATTATGATTAAGAATGCAACGATTAAAACAATTACATAAGTCAAAGCCAGGTAAGAAAAGAGCTCTGGCATCAGTTTGGTAATTATTCCGCAGATGATGGTAAAGCCACCAAGTCCGATACTGATGTTTCCGCAGAGAATGCATGCTGCTTTTGCAAAGTTTGCTTTCTCTGGGGTTGCAGAGGCTTCTTGCAGTGCACCCAGGTATTTTTTTGATTTGAAATAGAGACCAATAGCGCAAAAAAGGAGTCCGCAGATACAGAATGTAATCAGAATTATGGTGGCTTTAACAGGTGTCATTTAGAGGTTAACGCCTTCTGCACCGTACTGCTTGTAGTAAGCGTCGATGTCAGCTTTGATCTGTTCTGTGATGACTGTTTTGTCACCGTTTGTATAAAGTGCTTCTACAACATCCTGCATAGAAACGATTGCCTTTGCAGGGAATCCGTATTTTTCAGTAATTGTGTCGAGAGCAGCTTTATCGCTGTCCGGAGCTTTTTCCATGCGGTTAAGGCTTACGATTTCTCCGACGATTTTGATTCCGCCAGGAGTTGTTTCCTGTGCCTTGATTTTTGGATAGGTTTCTTCGATTGACTTTCCGGAGGTGGTTACATCTTCGATGATAACAACGCGGTCTCCGTCTTTGATTTTGTAACCTAAGAGAGCGCCTTTGTCTGCACCGTGGTCTTTTTCTTCTTTTCTATCTGAACAATATTTAACTTCTTTGCCATAGAGTTTTGAATAAGCAACTGCTGTGACTACTGCAAGAGGAATTCCTTTGTAAGCAGGACCAAAGAATACATCAAAGTCATCACCAAAATTGTCGTGAATTGCTTTTGCGTAATATTCTCCGAGGCGTGCAAGCTGACTACCAGTAACATAAGCGCCAGCGTTCATAAAGAATGGGCTCTGTCTTCCACTTTTCAATGTGAATGAACCAAATTTTAGAACCTCACATTCAACCATAAAATCAATAAATTCTTTCTTATACTGTTCCATGGGGTTTATTTTATCGAAAGGATTTTGCGGGTGCAAGATAGAAGGGCATTGTGCATGATAGAAGGGCGCTGTGGAAGAAGGCTTTTGTGTGCTATTTTACCCCAACAAATGCCGTGACAGATTTTTCTGGGGCCATTATGAGGCTGTCCATCAGAGTAAGACCAATTTTCTGGCAAGGTAAAAGTCTAAAAAATTCTTTTTGGAACTCAAGGGGCACATCGCCATACCCGGGGCTGTAGCGGGGGCGGAGGGATTTGCCGTGGAGGGTGGATTCGTCTCGGAGTTTGTTGTTTAGTTTGTCTACAAAGCTTTCGATGAACATAGCTCCGGTCGCCTGCATGAGGGCTGCATCGGCACTGCCGCTTAGCTGACTGCGCCGTATTATCTGGTCTACGCCGGCACCCACGGTGGCTGCAAG
>JAFNQK010000089.1 GCA_017386165.1 Treponema sp. | reverse complement strand
AATGAGTATTTTTCAATTGAAAATGGAATTTTTGTAATTGTAAAATAAAAATATTTTTGAATATTTTTTCAGCGGGTCGAGCCCGCTGCGGTACAACCAGTTGTTATGTGGACGCCCGCACTGGGGCGCTTTAAAAATATAAAAAGGAGAAATTAACAAAATGATACCTGATTTTCAATCTGCAATGCTTCCTATTCTTTCAAAAATGAAAGATGAAAAAATTTATGATTCTACTATGATAAGAAATATTGTAGTAGAACATTTTGAAATTACAGAAGAGGAAAAACAGGTAAAAACTCCAAACGGAAAACAACTTCTCTATTACAATAGAATTGCCTGGTCTATTTCTTATTTGAGAACTGGCGGCTTAATAGAGAGTCCTGAAAGAGGAAAATATAAAATTTCCGAATTGGGAAAAAAAGTATTAAATAATCCTCCTGAAAAAATTACAATTCGATTTTTAAAAGAATTAAATCCTGATAAAAACTTATTTGAAAGAGAAAAAAAAGAAAAAACTGAAGAAGAACAAATTGAATATGACGATGAAAAAACTCCTGATGAATTAATCGAAGAAGGTCATAAACGTATAAATCAAGAATTATCAAAAATTCTTCTTCAAAATATTGAAAATGCTTCACCGTATAAATTTGAAGAAATAGTTGTTGAATTATTAATAAAAATGGGTTATGGCGATTCAGATTTTAATAATGGTGAAGTAACTTCCAAATCTGGAGATGAAGGAATTGATGGTATTATAAAAGAGGACAAACTTGGTCTAGATAAAATTTATGTCCAAGCTAAGCGTTGGAAAAAAGAAACAAAGATTGGTCGTCCAGAAATTCAGAAATTTGTTGGTGCCTTAGATGGTCAGAGAGCAAAAAAAGGTATTTTTATTACAACAGCTTCGTTTTCACAAGAAGCACTTAATTATGCAAATAATACAAGTAATGCCACTGTAATTTTAATCGATGGTCAAAAACTAACTGATTTAATGATAGAATATGAAGCTGGTGTTACTGTAAAAGATACTATTAAAATCTGTAAAATAGATACAGACTTTTTCACAGAAGAATAAAAAATCACATAACAAAGCTTCAAAGCCGACAAACCGGTCAAGCCGCGCCACCGTTTAACCCATTGTTATGTGGACGCCCGCACTGGGGCGCGGAGGAAAGAAAATGTGTTTAATTTGTGATAGAATTGAAATGATAAAAAAAGGATCAAATCCTTATTTTGTAAAAGAACTTGAAACTGGATATGTCGTTATAGGCGATAACCAGCATTTTTATGGATATACTTTGTTTTTATACAAAAACCATAATTACACAGAATTATTTCAATTAGCCATCGATGAACGAATAAAGTTTATGAAGGAAATGTCCATCGTTGCAGAAGCAGTATCAAAAGCTTTTTATCCTGAAAAAATGAATTATGAACTTTTAGGAATGGGAGATGCACATTTACACTGGCATTTATTTCCAAGAAGGCAGGGGGATATTGGAAATTTTGGAAATAATGGGAAAGGCCCAGTTTGGTGGTATCCAATGGAAAAAATGTACAATGATAATAATAAACTTTCAGTAGAAGGATTGAATATAATGAAGGAAAAATTGCTTATAGAATTAGAAAAACTGATATAACTGAAACGCGGTCAAACCGCGTTTTTTTTATGTCTTGAATAATATACAAAATACTGTATAATATAATTCGTAAAATATTACGAAACTTTTTGAGGTGTATATGATTGCAATAAAACCAGTTTCAGACTTGCGAAATTATAATGAAGTTCTGCAGGATGTAGCAGATGAATCTCCTGTTTTTCTCACAAAAAATGGACGAGGCTGCTATGCGGTGATTTCAATAAAGGATTATGAAAAGCTTACTGCGACAAGAACCTTGTTTTCGGAGCTTAAAAAAGGAGAAGATTCTGCAAAGGAAAAAGGTTGGCTTAGTACAAAAAATGTTCGTGAGATGGTAGGACTTTGATGTTTACTGTAGAAGTTTCACCACAGGCGGCACAAGATTTGCTCGAAATAAAAAACTATATCGAAACTGAATTGCAGAATTCTATTGCAGCCCATAATACTGTAGAGAAAATTGTAGAAACCTATGAAGATTTAGCAAACTATCCAGAAATAGGGATTCCTGTAGAAAGATATGTTTCATTTCCAACGGATTATAAATTTGTTCTTGCAAATAATTATTCTATTTTTTACAGAATAGAAGATGAGTTTGTAAAAGTAATAAGAATTATGTATTCAAGGCGAGATTTTGTAAGAATCTTGTTTGATGGCACTGAAATCACATAACATGGTTTTCAAAGCCGACAAAGACTTTGTCACAAAAGTTGCTCTTCGTGCCTTTGCGGCACCGCAACTTTTGCGCCAATTTTGCCTTCGGCAAAACCGTTTTTGCGGTTTAACCCATTGTTATGTGGACACCCGCATTGGGGCGCATAGGGAAAAAGTATGAAAAAAGTATTTTTATCTTTGCTAGTATTCTTTATTCAATTTTTCTTCTCTTCTTGTACAACTCTGTATGTATATGATACCTATGAAAATAATCGAAATACATATTAAGACGACCGTGTTTATTCATTTTTATATTTCGGACCGTGCTATGATTATAATTCTCCTTATAGTCTTGGCTTTCCAAATAAAATCTATGCACACTATCGGAATACTTTCTTTTTTGAAATGAAGATAAAGGATAAATCAAATCAATTAATTGAAGCAAAAATTTCTAAAGCTGTTCTGCATAAAAACGAAACAGAAATTCCATTGTTGGCAGCAAGCGATGGACGAATTTACATGTCGGCTTCTGAATTACACCAAGATGGAGAAATTACATATAATTTACCAGAAACAGATGGTGCTAAGCTAAAACGAGAACGAACCCTGTATTTTACCAAATACAACCAACATGCAAAAAATTCAATAAGCTGTTGGTTCTATATTCCTATTAATTATACTGATGATGAAATTGTTTATGTTGATGTTGAATTTTCTTTTTTGTATAGCGATGGTCATAGAATGCTTGTAAAGCAATCCATTGGTGGAAAAAAATGTATTGAAAGACTATGAATGAATTAAACAAAATATTGAGGCAAGAAAACAGTTGTATTTAACTTTTCTAGAGAAAAAATCAGGTCAAGCCTGATTTTTTTTACTTTTTCCTTGACAAAAAGAATATACATTGTATATACTAAATACATGGAGGTGCGTTATGCAGGCAGTGGTTCAGAAATGGGGCAACAGCCTTGGTTTTAGGATTCCTTCTCTTTGGGCAAAAGACAATAATGTAAAAAGTGGCAGTAAAATTGAAGTGATTGCCGAAAAAGGAAGAATTATCATTATTCCTCAGAAAAAATCGCTTGATGATATGATGGCTATGGTAAATGACGATAACATTCATTCGGAAATTTCAACAGGCCATGCGATAGGTAACGAAGAATGGTAAAATCAAATTATGTTCCAGAAAAAGGCGACTTGGTTTGGCTGGACTTTGACCCGCAAGCCGGACATGAGCAAAAAGGTCGCCGTCCTGCGATTTGTGTTTCTCAGAAAATATACAATAAAAAGATTGGGCTTGCTTTGTTCTGTCCTATCACAAGCCATATAAAAGGTTATCCTTTTGAAATTGTCTTAGACAATCATTCTATCAACGGTTGCATTTTGAGCGACCAGGTAAAAAATCTTGACTGGACTCAAAGAAACTGCGACTTTATAGAAAAAGCAACAGAAAAAGAAATTAATACTGTTGTTGATAATATCAAATTGATGATTGAGTAGAATTTCACATAACAAAGGTTCGTAGCCGACACGCGGTCAAGCCGCGCCACCGTTTAACTCATAGTTATGTGGATGCCCGCACAGGGGCGCTGGAGAAAAGTATGAAAAAAATATTTATTTTTGTTGGAAGTTTGATTTTATTTTCGGTACTGTTAATTTCTTGTTCCAATTTTAATGTATTCAAGGATATTACTTTTGGAAGCGACATGAAAAATGTGGAAAATATTCTCTCGCAAAACAAGATAAAATATAAAACTTATCCCGCCGCCCCAATGTTGGATATAGACTTGGAAAATCCTGAAGAGATTGCTGATGCACTTAGAAATAAAAGTGCGGGATTTCTTGGAGATATGCTTTATAAAGAATCTATTTATTACTTAAAAAGCATTTGTGGCATTAATTTTCAATCACAAATATTCTTTTTTAATGATAAGTGTACTAACATAAGCCTTCAATGGCATATAAAAAGCAATCCTTCTCTGAGAAACGGTTATATAGCTTCGGAAAAATTAAGAACATATATCACTCAGCAATATCCAGAAAAAAAATTTGAACCTGCAGAAGATAAATATCACGATGAAAAATATGTAATGCAAATTTCAGACACAGTTTCTATTTCCGTTAGAGCTAACACTGAAAACCTTTACTGCGATATGGAAGATTCAGTTTTACAAGAGCCGTATGAAGAATTAAAGAAAAAGGTAAATGAATTTGCCCATTATTATTAAAATAGGAAAAAATGATGAAGAAATTTTTTATAGCGATTAGAATAATTTTACAATTTTTAAGTTTTATTTTATTAAGAATTATTTACGAACCTCTAAACTGGATTCTGGTTGGCATATTTGGATGTGGCTGCAAAGAAGGATTCAATTGTAATGATATAAATAATTTTGTTGTTTTTGTTTTGTTTGCTTTAACAGTTGTCATTTCTTTTTTAAATATAAAAATGTTTGCGAATAAAAAAATAGGAATCTGTTTAGCTCTTGCTTCAACGTTAATTAATGCTCTTTTGTTTCCTTCAATTTGGATGTCATTAATGTGGAAATAATTTCTGTGGAAGCAGTGAACCCCTCGCTGCTTCTCATAAGAAAATATGTCCTT
>JAFNQK010000088.1 GCA_017386165.1 Treponema sp. | reverse complement strand
TGCGTACAAAAACAGCCCTGGAACTTCTTAAAAAAATAAAATTCGATGTAATCCGCGGGAACATTTCTGAAATCAAGACTCTTGCATTTGGTTCAGGAAGCACAAAAGGTGTAGATGCCGATATCCAGGACGCAGTAAATGAAAATAATCTTGAAAAATCAATCGCCTTTGTTAATGAATTTGCGCAGAAAACAAAATCCGTAATCGCTGTAACAGGAGCAATCGATTTGGTTTCTGACGGTAATAAATGCTATATCATTCGAAACGGCAGAAGCGAAATGGGTAAAATCACAGGAACAGGCTGCCAGCTCAGCGGAATAATGACAGCATTCATCGTTGCAAATCCGGATAGAATTCTTGAAGCCTCAGCAGCAGCTGTCTGCACTATGGGTGTAGCCGGAGAAATCGGCTGGAGCAGAATGGAAAAAGGCGACGGAAATTCAACCTACAGAAATAGAATCATCGATGCAATATTCAACATGGATGATGAAATTCTCAGCGAAAAATCAAAAATTGAGATACGATAATGAAAAATTTGGCAGAATCACTACTCCTTTACGCAGTAACCGACCGGCACTGGACAACAGAAAAATCTCTTCTTGAGCAGACAGAAGATGCCATCCAGGGTGGAGCAACTTTTGTTCAAATACGAGAAAAGGATTTGGATGAAAAAAACTTCGAACAGGAAGCACTGGAACTAAAAGCTCTTTGCAAAAAATATAGTGTTCCGTTTGTTGTAAACGACAACGTTCTTCTTGCAAAAAAAATCGATGCAGACGGAGTTCATGTCGGTCAAAATGACATGAAAACTGACGAAGTGCGAAAAATTTTGGGTCCGGACAAAATAATCGGTGTAAGTGCTCAAACTGTGGAAGAAGCAATTCTTGCAGAACAAAATGGAGCCGACTATCTTGGAGTTGGAGCAGTTTTTCCGACAGGAACAAAAACAGATGCAATTGATGTTCCCCTCGAAGAATTAAAAAAGATTTGCAAGGCTGTAAAAATTCCTGTTGTCGCAATTGGTGGAATCACAAAAGAAAATGTAAAGGAATTAGCTTTTTCCGGAATCAAAGGAATTGCAGTAATCAGCGCTCTTTACGCCCAGAAAGACATAAAAAAAGCAGCAGAAGAATTGAAAGATAGAACAATAAAAGCACTTTTTCCCGAAAAATGCGAACTTTCAAGTTCTGATGCAGTGATTTTTGATTTAGACGGAACAATTCTGGATTCAATGCCCTACTGGGAAAATACCGCCGAAAAATATCTTGAAAAACTCGGAATTACGCCTGAACCGGAACTTGGTAAAAAACTTTTAAATAAAAGTCTGAAGCGAGGCGCAGAATACCTTCGGGAAACCTATCATCTTGACAAAACAGATGATGAAATACTTGCCGGAATAAAAGATATTGTTTCAGAAGCCTACGAATCAATTATCCAGCCAAAGGATGAAGCGATTAAGTTTCTGCACGAGCTTAAAGCACGGGGAATAAAAACTGCACTGGCAACTGCAACAGACCGAAATATGTTTCAGCCGGCATTTACACGGCTTGGCCTTTCAACATACTTTGATTACGTTCTGACCTGTTCTGAATATGATACTTCAAAAATTGAGCCGAAAATCTATCTTAAAGCCGCAGAATTACTTGGAACAAAGCCAAAGAATACCTGGATTTTTGAAGACGCATTTTATGCGCTTAGAACTGCATCAAACGCAGGATTTAAAACCGCCTGCATTTACGACAAAAGCGCAGAAGAACCAGTCGAAAAATTGCAGAAACACAGCAGTAAATACTTTCACAATTACAAGGAAGTTTTGGACTTCTTTATAAACAAAGCATAAAAACTCCACTTGAGGGCACCGCCTGTGGAGAAAAAACATTTTTGGAGGCAAAAATGAAAACCGCATTAACAATCGCAGGAAGCGATTCATGTGGAGGCGCCGGAATTCAAGCAGACATCAAGACCATGACTTGCAACGGCGTATATGCCATGAGTGCAATCACGGCCCTTACAGCCCAGAATACCACCGGCGTCACAGGAATCATGGAGGTCACTCCTGATTTCCTTAAGGAACAGATTAAAGCTGTAGTTACAGACATCTTTCCTGACGCTGTAAAAACGGGAATGGTCTCTTCTTCTGCGTTAATTAAAGTTATTGCTGATTCAATTAAAGAATACCAATTGAAGAATGTGGTTGTAGATCCGGTAATGGTAGCCACCAGCGGAGCAAAACTTATATCTGATGATGCCATCGAAACTTTAAAAACTGAACTTCTTCCCCTTGCAACAGTAATTACACCCAACATCCCGGAAGCGGAAGTCCTTTTCGGTTCCAGAATCCTGTCGTCAAAAGACATGGAAAAAGCCGCAATGGAAATCAACAGAAAATACAAGTGTGCAGTTCTCCTTAAGGGGGGACACAGCGTAAATGATGCTAATGACTATCTTTTTGACGGAAAAGATGGAATGTGGTTTACGGGAAAACGCATTCCAAACCCTAATACCCATGGAACAGGCTGCACCCTTTCGAGTGCCATTGCCTCAGGTCTTGCAAAAGGTCTTTCTTTGCAGCTTGCCGTAAAACTTTCAAAAGAATACATTTCCGGAGCTCTGAAAGCCATGCTGGACCTTGGAAAAGGTTCAGGCCCCATGCAGCATAACTGGAATATAAAATAAAACAAGGAAGAAAAAATGACATACACAACACAGATGGATGCAGCCCGTAAAGGCATTATCACACCGGAAATCAAAAAAGTAGCAGAAAAAGAATACATGGACGTAAACCGCCTAATGCAGCTGGTTGCAGAAGGAAAAGTTGCAATTCCATGTAACAAAGCCCACAAATGCATTAATCCGGAAGGGGTTGGAAAGGCTCTCCGTACTAAAATTAACGTAAATCTTGGAGTCAGCCGTGACTGTAAGGACTATGATATTGAAATGCAGAAAGTAATGGCAGCCGTAAATATGGGTGCCGAAGCCATAATGGATCTTTCAAGCCACGGAAACACACAACCATTCCGGCAGAAACTAACTTCAGAATGTCCTGCAATGATTGGAACAGTTCCGGTTTATGACAGTGTAATCCACTACCAGCGGGATCTTGAAACCCTTACCGCAAAAGATTTTATCGATGTAGTTCGACTTCATGCTGAAGACGGAGTTGATTTTGTAACCCTTCACTGCGGAATAACAAGAAAAACAATCGAACAGATAAAAAAACACAAGCGAAAGATGAACATTGTAAGCCGTGGCGGCTCACTTGTCTTTGCCTGGATGAGCATGACAGGAAATGAAAACCCGTTCTACGAGTATTACGACGAAATTCTTGATATATGTGAAAAACATGATGTAACAATCAGCCTTGGAGATGCCTGCCGCCCGGGCTGTCTTGCAGATGCAACGGATGTCTGCCAGATAGAAGAACTTGTCCGCCTTGGAGAGCTTACAAAACGGGCCTGGGCTCACAATGTTCAGGTAATGGTAGAAGGACCAGGTCATGTTCCTATGGATCAGATTGCAGCCAACATGAAAGTTCAGGAAACAATCTGTATGGGAGCTCCATTCTACGTACTGGGACCACTTGTAACAGACATCGCACCAGGATTCGACCACATCACATCAGCCATCGGAGGAGCAATTGCGGCCATGAACGGAGCAAGCTTCCTTTGTTACGTAACACCGGCAGAACATCTTGCACTTCCAAATGTAGATGACGTAAAACAGGGCATTATTGCAAGCCGCATTGCAGCCCATGCCGCTGATATAGCAAAAGGAATACCACACGCAAGGGAAATTGACGATAAAATGGCAGATGCAAGACGAAACCTTGACTGGGAGGCACAGTTTGCCTGTGCCATGGATCCTGAAACCGCAAGAAAAATAAGGGACAGCCGTAAACCAGAAGATGATCACAGCGACACCTGTTCAATGTGCGGAAAGTTCTGTTCAGTGCGGAGTATGAACAAAGCCTTAAACGGAGAAAAAATAGACATTCTTTAAAACATTAAAGGAGATTTTAAGCAGTTTTTCTTAAAATCTCCTTTTTTTGTTATTTTTTAGTTTTATCCATTTTTATCATTTTTCGCAGGGCTTCAACCGCAACTTTTATTGCAATGTCTGTATCATGAGCCTGTTTATGAAGTGCACCCCTAAAGTTGGACAAATAAAGTTCAATTTTTTGGTGATGTCGATTCCTTTCTGTCTTTGCAGAAATATCCGCCGTCTTCAAGATAGCGCCGCCGCGACATAATAAGATTTATAAGTTCCTGATACATGTTATAGTCAATTTCAATTGCCATTGGTAAAAGGAAAAACTCAGTTTCGTCGCAATATCGTTCAATGAACTTAGGATCTGTTACATAGCCAAGGGATATCATATTCGAAATTCGATCGGCACATTTCAAAATCTTTGCTTTCTGACTGCCAGTATCAAGAATTCGTTTTAAAAACTGGCGTTTATCTTCATCTTCACGGCGTGTAACTTCAAGCACCAGATTCAGAACTTCTTCACCCTCTTTATCGGCATTGATAATCAGGTTTCTGTCAAAATCAGGAATATCTTCAACGGTATCATGAACAACGGATGCTTTCAAAAGAACAGAATCGATATAACCATAATCGATAAGAATTGCAAGCGTATCCATCTGATGACGGAACATATTGCCACCTGCATGCCGAGCCTTTCCGATAAGCCCGGTCGCAAGCTGCATATAAGGAGCAATATGCATGTCACTAAGTTTCTGCATTTCTTCCGGCTTCATATCCTGGGAGCGTTCGATTTTCATCTCATACTTTGCTT